>JAEMQC010000122.1 GCA_022758985.1 Campylobacteraceae bacterium | reverse complement strand
AGCTTTTTCGCACTTCTCGGCTTTATTGTCAAAGTCAAATCCGAATCTGCCGGCTTGACAAAGCGTGCTAAACTCAAAATCATTCGTCACTCTATATATTTTATAAGAGGACGATTCGGTGCTCTCTATTTTTGACTCATATGTCAAAGAACAGGCGGATGAGCAATGGGCGCAAGATGACGGTACTTTTTTTAGCTCCCAAGCGTTTGAGCTATATTTGAACTCTTTTGATATAAGTGCGCCGACCGGGCAAACCGCAATACATTCGCCGCAGAAAGTACAATCTAGCGTATCGGAGTTTTTAGGGCCTATTATCGATTTGTAGCCGCCTACCTTGATCTCTATCGCATCGTCGCCTATGATTTCGTTACACGTGTGGACGCATTTTTCGCATAGAATACAAAGGGAAGGATCGTACTGTATAAGACCCCAATCTTTTATCTCTCTTTTTTGCTCTTTTGCCATAAACTTTTGCGTTACGACACCAAACTCAAGAGTTTTGTTTTGTAGGTCGCACTCACCCGATTTGTCGCATACGCCGCACTCCAACGGGTGGTTTACGCAGTATAGCTGCATGATTTTTTGGCGCTCGGCTGCCAACTTTTCGGAGTTTGTACGAACGACCAATCCGTCTATGACTTTTGTCTGGCAGGCAAGGATGAGACCCTCTTGATTTTCGGCTTCGACTACGCAAAGTCTGCAAGAAGAGATAGGCTCGCATTTTGATAGGTAGCAGAGCGTCGGTATGTATACGCCGTTTTTTCTCGCCGCTTTTAGTATTGTATCGTTTTTATCGGCGTTTATCTCTAGACCGTTGATGGTTATTTTGACTTGTCTATCCATGATTACACTGCCGCCATAGCTATATAATAACATCTCATACAACGACTCGCTTCGTCTATCGCTTGTTCCATTGTAAAGCCTAGATTAACTTCCAAATTGTTTGTTTTCCTTGTTTCTACGCCGAGTTTTTCACTGTGTTCTCTAGGCAGCCCTTTTAGCCAGCCTTTGACAACCTCTTTTTTGTCGTATACTTTGAGAGCCTTTAAGTGGTCTTCCATAATCTCTTCTTCTGTGCGATATACTTTTCCCTCAAAAATATATCTTGTCATGACGCTTGCGGCTCTTTTTGCTTGACCTACTGCGTTTACGATTGTCATCGGGCCGTATTCGCAGTCGCCGGCCGCAAATATTTTTTCTCTATTTGTTTGGTATGTCTTGCCGTCGGTTAGTATCGTATTCCAGCTGGTCTTGGCTATCTCCCACTCCTCGGGAAGAAGCGACAAGTCGGCATCCTGGCTGACCGCAGGAATTAGTATGTCGCACTCCAATTCAAAACTTTTGCCTTCCGCTTTTAGAAGCTGTGGTTTTCCGCCGGCAGGATCTGGAGTGAGTTCATACATATCTACTATTAGCTTTTTTATCTTGCCATTTTCGGAGATGATTTCGTCTATCGCACTATAGAATATGAACTCTACGCCCTCTTCGACAGCCTCGTGATACTCTTCGTATGACGTGTTGTTGATGATGGTTTTCTCGTCTCTTCTGTAGAGCATTACGACTTTTTTTGCGTTTGCCCTGATAGAGCATCTGACGACGTCCATAGATGTAAAGCCGCCGCCAACGCAAACCACCGTTTTCCCGCTAAGATCAACCGCTTCGCCAATCCCATATTTTTCGTACAGATTTATAACGTCAAGGAAAGGAATGGCAGGCCAGTAGCCCTCATCCTTAGGGTTTTCGTTTTTTGCTCTTATTTTTTTAGATAGCCTAGCGCCTGCTGCGATTAAAACTGCATCGTAGGTTTTTTCAAACTCCCTCATCATGTCAGCAGTTACTCTCGTGTTCATAATGAAGTTTGTGCCGATGCTTTTGACAAGCTCTATATCTTTGTTGTACTTGCCTATAGGCATTCTATATTCAGGTACGCCTACGGCTACTTCGCCGCCTAGAACGGGAAGCTCCTCGTATACGTCGCACTGTATGCCTTCTATTCCGAGATAGTATGCGGCCGTAAGACCGGCGGGGCCTGCGCCTATAATCGCTACCTTCTTGTCCGTCTTAGGCTTTGGTTCTACCGGATGGAACCAGCCCATATCTCTGTCGGTTTCAAAATCGGCGCCTATTCTTTTTAGCTCCATAATGGCTATAGGCTCATCAAGGTTTGAACGTCTACAGGCGTTTTCGCAAGGGTGCGGACATACCCTGCCGCATGTGTGGGCGAGAGGCATGGTTTGCCTTGTCGCTTTAAGACTATCATCAAATCTAAGGTCTCTTACACCCTCTATGTATGCCGGGATGTCGACATGTGATGGACATGCGTCCATACAAGGCGCCGTAATTTTTGCTATGTACGACAGGTCGTTTTTATGAAAGTCAGGCGATGCTTTCTTTTCTCTAATTAATGTGACAAATTCGTTTCCAAAGTGCTCTAGTAGTGCCAAAATAGGATTTGGAACAGTTTTGCCTATTTCGCATTTTGAAGTTTCCCTCATTGAGCCGCAAATCTCTTTTAGGTGCTCAATATCGCTCTCTGCCCCTTCGCCTCTGCCAATTTTGTGGAGGATGTCATAGATAATTCTACCGCCCCATCTTCCCGGAGCACATCTTCCACAAGCTTCCGAATACTCTTGGTATGTCTTGGCGTATTCTACTGCCAGTTTAACTACGTCTACGCCGTCACCGAATATCGCAACACCGGCCCATCCTATAAAGGCTTTCGTTTGCGTATTTTCGTCAAATTCAAAAGGGAAATGAAATTTGCTTTTTGCTATTTCATCTTTGCTTTTGCCGCGATTATCGATAATTTCGTCTTGCCAGAGGCTAAAAAGGATATTTGCCATATTACTTCTTTACCATAATAGTCCAGTCAACTTCGTTGAATTTTAGGCTATTCATAAGCGTCCAGCCGTTCTCTTTTACTAAATCCGCACTTTTTTGGACAGGGCTAAAGTCGCCTACTTCAAATAAAAATATCGCTACTTCGCCTTTTGCGATCTCTTTATTCATAAGCTCAACTAAGCGTCCGTAAAACTCATTTTTTAGGTGTCTAAGGTCAAATCTTTTCATATTTTCATATCTCCTTTTGCAAAGACGGCAAAGCCGCATGCAAAATTCCTCTCACTAAAGCTTGCACTATCCTGCAGAGATAAGCTCCTTATCATCTATCCACCTCACCGAATACGGTATTTGAGCTTCCGATCATTGTTACGACGTCGGCTAGCTGTACGCCAGGAAGCCATGCTTGCAAAATTCCTGTATGCCAGAAGCTCGGAGCTCTGATTTTGAGGCGGTACGGATACGGTTCGCCGTCAGAGTAGATGTAATACCCTAGCTCTCCTTTAGGGGATTCCGTAGCTACGTATACTTCTCCAACCGGCGGTCTCATACCTTGCGTTACGAGCACGAAATGTTGCATCAAAGAGTAGTTTTGCGTCATTATCTGCTCTTTTGGAGCCGATATATAGTTTGGAGCCTCCGCCATGATTTTAGGGTCGGTATCTTTATACATTTTTAGACACTGGTCTATTATCTTTGCAGACTCTCTCATCTCTAGCATATAACATTTATATCTGCCGTAGCTGTCGTTTGTCTCGGCAACAGGCACATCAAAGTCAAGTTCGCCGTAAAGCTCGTACGGCTCCTCTTTTCTAATATCCCACTTGACGCCGCTGCCTCTTAGCATTATTCCAGAGCAGCCCCAATCAATTGCCATCTCTGCAGGCAGGATACCTACGTCTTCTAGCCTCATTCTCCAGATTCTATTTGAATCAAGAAGTCCTTCGTATGTTTTGATATTTTCGTCAAGAGCGTCTATGTATTTTTTAAGACCCTCTAGCCACTCGTCTGTTACGTCAAGAGGCACGCCGCCTATTCTGATGGAAGAGTGCGTAAGTCTTGCGCCGCAATACCCTTCGATAAGATCCATTGCGTGTTCCCTCTCTCTAAACGCATAAAGGAATACGCTCATAGCGCCAATATCTAGCGCATGGGTAGCTATAAAGAATAGGTGCGAAATGATTCTGTTAAGCTCCAAAAGCATCGTTCTGATTACTTTGGCGCGTCTTGGTACCTCTAGGCCTACAAGTTTTTCTACCGCAAGCGCAAAACCGTAGTTGTTGGATGTTGCCGCAATATAATCCATCCTGTCGGTAGTTGGCAAGAATTCGTTATAGATCATATTCTCCGCCATTTTCTCCATACCTCTATGAAGAAAACCGATATTAGGATAAGCCTTTGCTACTTGCTCGCCTTCTAGTTCCAATATGAGGTTCAAAAGGCCGTGAGCCGACGGGTGGTTTGGGCCGAAGTTGACCACCATTCTGTTATCTTCCCTATCGAATGTTATGTTTTCGAAAAAGGGTCGTAGTTTATTTGATTGTTGCACCTTCCGCCCTCCTATCTTTCTCTATCTGCGAGCTTTGTTTTGCTCGGATCGAATTTGTCTATTAGAAGAGGCCTATTTTCCTCTTGGTATGCTATCGGTCTATCAGACTCTTTATACTCTTCGCCGTAGCCGACCTCTTTACCCAGTCTTGCAAATCTAGTTGTGTCGTATCTGTCTACATAAGCCGCATCTCTGAGTTCTGGCCCAATAATATCTCTGGCTTCTTTACCGTAGATTTTGTCGACTTCGTACCAGCTTGCAAACTCATCACCTTGAAGCGGATAAGTTTTGCGTAGCGGATGACCGACCCAGTCATCAGGAAGTAAAATCCTCTTTAGCATCGGGTGGTTATTTACTCTGATGCCAAACATATCATACATCTCTCTCTCTGCCCAGTTTGCAGATGAGTAGACGCTAGATACGCTCTCTATGTTTTCGCCCTCTTTGATAAAGCATTTAACCCTGGCTCTTTTTCTTTTGCTCATTGATAGAAGCTGATAGAAGATCTCGAAACCGCCGCATTTTGCTATAAAGTCGATAGCGCTCATTTCACTCAGTTGGTTATAGGCAAGTTTTTCTTTGAAAAATTTGATTACTTCAAGATTTTTTGCCGCATCCACTACAACGACTAGCTGACCTCTTTGTATGTATGCTTCTTTTAGGTCAAAAGCGGCTTTTAGCGCCTCTACGTCTTTTGCAAAGACCTCATCGCCCTCCACCGGATCCTTCGGGAGTCTGTCGGGCGTCCTGAATCTATCCTTATAGTATGACTGTTTTTGTACGTTGTCTTTAGGCGTATATTTTCTCATTATACAAACCTCTTTTGGATCTGGGCTCTTGACGCTTTGTTTTTTCTGATGTGTTGTTGAAGCATCATAACCGCATACTGTAGAGTTTCCGGTCTTGGCGCACACCCAGGAAGGTAGATATCTACCGGAATTATTCTATCTACGCCTTGAACCGTACTGTATGTGTTGAACATACCGCCCGTGTTGGCGCATGAGCCCATAGAGATTACCCATCTAGGCTCCGCCATTTGATCATATAGTCTTCTAATAAAAGGAGCGTATTTTTTTGTTACAGTTCCGGATATCACCATTACGTCCGACTGCCTAGGAGAAGCCCTAAAAATAGTACCGAAACGGTCGAAGTCGTATCTTCCTGCACCAGATGCCATCATCTCAATTGCGCAGCACGCAAGACCGAATGTGAATGCCCAAAGACTGTTTGAGCGCCCCCAGTTTACTAGCTTGTCTACGGTAGTTAGCGCAACCGGAAGCCCCCCGTTTGCTGCGTAGTTTACTTTATGCTGTGCCATTGAAGCGCTCCTTTTTTCCATGCGTAAACAAAACCGATAGTAAGAAGAACGAGGAATATTGCCATCTCTATCATCCCGAACCAGCCGAGCAGCTTAAAGTCTAGCGCCCATGGAAACATAAAAATTATCTCTATATCAAAAAGAATAAAAAGAAGACCAAACAGATAAAACTGTGCAGAAATCTTGTTTGGCTGGAGGTTTGCCTCTGGTCCGCACTCATAGATTGAGAGCTTCAGTTTTTCCGTATCTTTTTTTGCCATTAGGCGGCTTACAAATCTCGCTAGATTCGTAGTCGCAAAAAAAGCGGCAAATGTAAACACCATCAGTATAAAAGCGCCGAAATACGGATGTGCAAAATCCGAATGAGTCATCGCAAAGCCTTTTTTTAGTTTTATTTCTATGGGTTTTTAGGCTTTCAAAAAGGTCCTTAAAACCCGTAGTTAAAGCGGTCGTAAATATACCGTCATAATAATTAAAGTAACTTTACCTAAAAAAGGAGATATAAGTAACTTAAAGTTACATATCTGCGACTATAGAGTTCGGATTATGTTTATTTTGGTAACAAAATTTTTTGCGTTCTTCTAGGATAAAAACCCCATAGATTTCTCGCCATCAAAGCTTCCACTTATTTCTTTTTTGATTTCGGTCACAAAATCTTCCATTGTCAAAATAGGATTCTCTTTTGCCGCAGCGTTATATGCCGCATTTTTAATCACAAGAGCTATTTGCCCACCGGTAAGATTGTATTTTGCTAGCTCCTCGATACTGAAATCATCGGAGTACGGAGCGTTTTTCGGAAGGCTTTTCGTCCATATCGAAACTCTTTGTTTCAAATCCGGCTTTTCGAATTTTATTTTATAGTTGAAGCGTCTTGAGAAGGCTTGATCGATATTTTCAAGCAGGTTTGTAGTTGCGATTATGACGCCATCAAATCTCTCTATCTGCTCCAAGAAGATATTTTGCATCTGGTTGTGCATCTTGTCCGCACTGGAAAAAGCCGACGAGCTTCTAGACGATAGAAACTGATCTGCTTCGTTTAGTAGCAATACCGGCTCCGTTTTTGACTTGTTTCTGAGCTCTTTATACGTATCGAATATTTTGCGTACGTTCTTCTCACTCTCGCCTATATACATAGAGAGTATCTTGCTGCAATCGAAGCTTAGAACTTGTTTTTTAAGCGATTTAGATAGGCTAAGCGCCGTCATCGTTTTGCCGGTTCCCGGAGGTCCGTGAAATATAATTCTGGCTTCCACGCCGGTTTTTTTATCTTTTAAGCCCCAATCTTTGAGTAGATTTGAAACATTCTTGTCAAGCTGTCTTAGTACCGTATCTAGCATCTCTCTTGTTTTTGGATTTAGCACTACGTCGTCAAGGGAGGTTTTTGGCTCGATTAGTTCGAATAGCTCTTGTTCTTTCATTAAAGATTCCAGTTTTACCTTGATCTTCTTTTTCTTTTTTTGGGGGTAGACGATATGTTTTAGAATCTCTTCTGTTATATAAAAAGAGCGGCTAATACCTCCAAAAGGCGTCAACACCTCTTCATAATCTATTATTTCATGTTCTATTAGCTTGGCTCCGTCTTCAAGCAAGCTTCTGTTTTTTATCCTGTCGTAGTCATCAGAGCTTACCAGATCGATTAGTGTATTCATCTCTCTTAGATTGTCGCCTTCTCCCGAGTACTCCTCTTTCAAAAGCGCCAAAAATATTATCTTCTCTTTATCGCTGAGGTGTTTTTCTTTGAAGAAATGCTCAAGTTCGAGATGTATCTTAGTTTGCTTAATTTTTTCTGCTATTCTGGCTTCTAGCTCGCTAAGTTTCGTCTTTAGTCTTGAAATATTCGGCGAATCGCTGGAGTAACTGTGTCTTATCGCAGCTATTTTTTGATATAGGTCTATTCTATAAAACTGCTCTTGCAGATACTCTAGATGGTCCGTATACGGTTTTATATCCGGCAGACTGAGCTCGAAGCTACCTTCTTCTAAGAGTTTTAAAAACGACGAACTAAGCGAAATAGATGAGTTTAAAAGCTCCAAAAGGGAGGTGTCGGCAATTTTTTGAAGCCCGAAATTGTCGTTGTTTGTTATCCATCCGAGCTCTATTAGGTTTTTGACCAGTGGGAGTTTTTCTATATGTTTATAGTTTTTTGAGGAAAATAACTCCGTCAAAATATCTGAGCAGACAACGCTCTCTTGACCCTTTAAAAATTTTTGGGTCATATTTTTTAGAAGCATCGTAGACTCGACGTCGCATTTTAGCTGCGAATATACAAATGTTTTTTCTATATTATCCGTTTCGATAAAATCTATTAGATATTTCAATTTTCTGTTTCCTGAAGTTGTTAATTTTGTATACGATTTTACAAGAAAATTCTTTTGGAGCGTTAAAGGTGGTGTTTTCATACGATGAAAAAAGTGGAAGCGAACTGTTAAAAATTGAAGGAGAGAGCTTTAGGCATCTGTTTTTGGCTAGGCGGTCAAAGGCCGACAAGACTTTCTTGTTTAGAAACTTAAAAGATGGGTTTTTGTACGAATACGAAGTGCAAAACGTCAGCAAAAAAGATGCGACGTTAAGACTTATATCTAGCAAAAAAGATGAGAGCGGGCAAGTGTCGGCAAACGAAATCGCATGGTGTGTCGTGGATCCTAAAACGATAGAGAAGACGCTGCCGATGCTAAACGAGATAGGGGTATCGAAACTATATTTCGTATATTCCGATAGAAGCCAAAAAAATTTCAAACTAGATATAGATAGAATAAATAGGATTCTCATAAACTCCTGCTGCCAGTGCGGTAGAAGCGATTTGATGGATATATATGTATATAAGAGCTTAAAAGAGTTTTGCGCAGACAAAAAGGAATTTTTTGTATTCGACTTTGGCGGCGAGCCGGTGTCGAAAGTGTTTGACGGTATTTTTTTGGTGGGGCCTGAAGGCGGTTTTAGCGAAGACGAAAAAAAGCTTTTAAGTAAAAACGCAAAAAAGATACTCTCCTTTAAAACCAAAAACATTTTAAGAAGCGAAACGGCGGTAGTTTCGGCGGCATCCTTGGCTCTTGTACCCCATTTCAAAACTATTTAAAGGCATGACGCCTTTTGAAACTCTGTATAAGTTTTAAAAGTTTTTGGTATAATGCGCACCTTAATTTTGTAAAAAAGCTATTTTGTATAATAAATAAAGGGTACAAAGATGAAAAAAGATATTCATCCAAATTATGTAGAGTGTAAAGTTAGCTGTGTTTGTGGAAACGAATTTACGACAAAGTCGCTTCAACCTGAGATGAGAGTTGACATTTGCAGCAAATGCCATCCATTTTTTACTGGTGAAGAAAAACTAGTTGACGCCGCAGGTAAAGTTGAGAAATTCAAGAAAAAATACAATATGAACTAACCCTTGCCTCTTACTTTCATACCCACGCCCATCGGCAATCTGGAGGATATGACCTTCAGAGCCGTAAAGGCAATACAGGATGCCCAGATTGTTTTTTGCGAAGACACCAGGGTTACTAAAAAACTTTTCGACCTTCTAAACCAAAGATTTGGCACCGATATTTCAAAAAAAACTTTCTATTCGCTCCACTCCCACAACGAAGAACGAATACTAGAAAATATAGATTTGTCGCTGTTTGAAAAAAACTGTGTTTATATGAGCGACGCCGGAATGCCGTGTATTAGCGATCCCGGCGCTCTGCTCGCGCAGTATGCTCAGCAAAACGGCATAAAGTATGATGTTTTGCCCGGAGCCAGCGCCGCCGTGAC
This sequence comes from Campylobacteraceae bacterium, assembly GCA_022758985.1. Taxonomy (GTDB): domain Bacteria; phylum Campylobacterota; class Campylobacteria; order Campylobacterales; family UBA6016; genus UBA6016. The sequence continues at coordinate 10,850 of JAEMQC010000122.1, read as the reverse complement.
GGTTTATGCCGCAAGCGGTTTTTTGGATAGCAAGTTTCTTTTTTACGGTTTTTTGCCGCATAAGAGCAATGCCAGAATCGATGAGCTAAAAAAAATATCCATATCCGAAAATCCGGTCATATTCTATGAGGCTCCGCATCGGATAGTTCAATTTTTAGAGGAGCTCGCAATAGTGGATGAATCAGCCCAGCTTTTTGCGGCAAAAGAGCTAACAAAAATGCACCAGAAATATTTTAAATCTACGCCAAAAGCGCTCCTTGACGAGCTAAAAACAGAGTCCATCAAAGGCGAATGGGCCGTCGTCGTCAAGTTTGGAAAGCAAAAAAGCAATAGCTTATTAATAGGATTGGATGAAATTATGGAGCTTGATTTGCCAAAAAAACAGGCGGCAAAACTAATCTCCAAAATTACGGGCGAAAATCCAAAAACTATATATGAAGAGCTAATCAGCAAAAACTCCTAAATTCAGCCCGCTCATTTATATTATTTCTGATAAAATTTTTTTATGTTTATATACGGCAAGCAAGTTTTTTGGCATTTACTGGAAAATCACCCCTCTTTGATTGAAGAAATCTATCTCGCAAAAGAGATTGATAAAAAAGAATTTGGCAAAATAGTAAAACTCGGAAAAAAAATAGTAAAGCTCGATGCCAAAAAGGCTCAAGCAATGGCTAAGGGCGGTTCCCATCAGGGTTACTTGGCGAAAATATCCGATATAGAGCTTAGCTCTTTTGACAAACTAAAAAAGTGTGGTTTTTTAGTGGCTTTGGTCGGCGTAACCGATATGGGAAATATAGGCTCAATTATCAGGAGCGCTCACGCTCTTGGCGTTGATGGCATCATTCTTAGTCAGGTGAAAAACGTTAATCTCGAAGGCGCCGTCAAGGCTAGTAGTGGCGCCATATTCGATATGCCGATAGCTATGGCGCCAAATCCGCTTGATATGATGCATGAGCTAAAACAGGCCGGTTTTTATAGTGTTGCCGCCGGTTTTAACGGCGATGAGAATAAAAATATAGAGCTTCCTCAAAAAGTTGTGCTTTTGATGGGTAGCGAAGGCGATGGTCTACCAAGAAAAGTTCTAGAAAAAGCAGATAAAATAGTCACAATTAAGATGTATAACAATTTCAATTCCCTGAATGTGGCCACAGCTGCGGCGATTTTAATCGATAGGATGAGATAGCGATGAAAAAAGGTTTGGAAGAACTAAAAAATTTGGATTACGAGCTTGTGGCCTCAAAAGCTCATATAATGCAATCGACGCTAGAAAGTATCGTAAACAAACGTTTTGACAAGCTAAATCCTGTAAAAGCCAAAGGGTTTATCAAGATACTTGAAAGAGAGTTTGACCTTGATTTGTCCGAGTGGGTTAGGGAGTTTGACGCATATTACAGCATAAAAGAACCAGAAGTTCCTACGATAGATAAGTTAAATGCCGAGGCCGTAAAAAGCACGGATAAGAACTCTCCTAAAATCGCATTAGCAATATTTACCGCAGCTGCACTTATCGGCGGCGGGTATTTTATTTACCTGAAACAAAACTCGGTTTCTCCGAAGGCCAACCAGAGCGCCTCTTTGCAAAACGAGATTAATGAGACGAATGCAAGTATGGCGTTTAATATCTCGTTTGATTCAAATAAAAGCGACGCCAACGCTACGCATGATGATGCAAGCAACACCGAACAAAATAAGAGCGTAGCGACCATCGAGGCAAACGCTTCAAAACTCCAGGCGAATGCGGCGCCCACTCTGGCGCAAAAGACTTTTTTTATAGAGCCAGTAACCAAGGTGTGGGTTGGCATAAGATATATGGATGTTAACAAGAGTAGATGGTTTGAGACGGTCGCAGAAAAGAAAATGGAGCTGAACGCAAGTAGGGAGCAGCTAATTGTCCTTGGACACAGACAGGTAAAAATTGTGGCAGGAGATACTACTATCGAGTCTAGAGCGGGCGCCAAAGTTAGATATCACTACAAAGACGGAAAACTAAGAGAGATTAGCGAAGAAGAGTACAACAAACTATCTGGTAAAACAGAACAAAAACCTAATTAATTAGCCATTCAAAAGGATAGAGTGTGTTTGAAGAAATAGAATTTAATAGAATAAAAAGATTGCCGCAGTATGTATTTGCGCAGGTAAACGACCTCAAAATGCAGCAAAGATACGCCGGCGAGGACGTAATAGACTTTAGTATGGGAAATCCCGACGGGGATACGCCTTTGCATATCGTAGATAAAGCGGTAGAGGTGTTAAAGCGAACAAAAACGCACAGATACTCGGCTTCAAAAGGCATATACAAGCTCAGAGAAGCCATATGCAAATGGTATGATAGAAAATACGGCGTTATATTGGATCCTGAAAAAGAAGCAATAGCGACTATAGGTTCAAAAGAGGGCTATGTGCATCTCGTGATGGCCATCACCGATCCGGGCGACCTTGCTATAGTTCCAGATCCAAGCTATCCGATACATACATATGGTATCGTGCTTTGTGGAGGAAATGTAAATAGAGTCCCTCTTAGTCCTGAAGATGGCGACTTTTTTAGTAAACTAGAAAAAGCTATTAAAGAGTCGACGCCAAAACCAAAATATGTAGTTGTAAACTTCCCTAACAACCCAACTACCGTATGCGTAGAACTTGATTTTTACGAAAAACTCGTAGCGCTTGCCAAAAAAGAGAGATTTTACATCATCTCCGACATAGCGTACGCAGATATTAGCTTCGGCGACTATAAGACCCCTTCGATCATGCAGATACCGGGTGCAAAAGACGTTGCGGTAGAGACGTTTACGCTCTCGAAAAGCTACAATATGGCCGGCTGGAGAGTAGGTTTTGTCGTCGGCAATGAAAGGCTTGTCGGTGCGCTCGCCAAGATAAAAAGCTACTTCGACTATGGCATGCATACATCCATACAGGTGGCGGCTATAGAGGCTCTCAATAACGGTGCTGACGATGTTGAAAAAATCAGACAGATATACGAAAAAAGAATGGAGTGTCTAGTCGAAAGCTTTAACGAGGCGGGATGGAAGATAGATAAACCGAAAGCCTCTATGTTTGCATGGGCAAAGATACCTGAAAAATATAGACACCTAGGCAGTTTGGAGTTCTCCAAAAAACTGCTACTGGAAGCAAATGTTGCCGTAAGTCCCGGAATCGGCTTTGGTCCGTATGGCGATGAGTATGTAAGAATTGCGTTTATCGAAAACGAGAAGAGAATAAGACAGGCCGCAAAAAACATAAAAGAGTTCTTGAAAGATGGATGATAAACTAAGAATTGGCGTACTAGGACTTGGCGTCGTCGGCGGCGCAGTCGTAAAGATACTAAAAGAGAACGAAAGTATTATTACGGCTAGAGCCGGTAAAAAAATAGAAGTAGTAAAAGGCGTAACGAGGGAGCCTGAAAAGGCAAAACATTTAGGAATAGAGCTCTCTACCGATGTGGACTTTATACTGGATGACCCGTCGATTGACGTCGTGGTTGAACTGATGGGCGGAGTCGATTTTCCGTATGTCGTGGTCAAAAAAGCGCTCCAAAACGGAAAATCTGTTGTTACTGCCAATAAGGCGATGCTTGCTTATCACCGCTTGGAGCTAGAGGAGCTTGCAAAAAATCTTCATTTTGGGTACGAGGCCAGCGTAGCGGGAGGTATTCCAGTTATTTATGCCCTAAAAGACGGACTGGCGGCAAACCATATTTTGTCAATAAAAGGGATAGTAAACGGAACCTGCAACTATATTTTGACTCGTATGATGAAAGAGGGCGCAAGCTTTAGTGAAGTTCTTGCGGATGCGCAGAAGCTGGGCTATGCCGAGGCGGATCCGACGCTAGACGTAGGCGGCGGCGACGCTGCACACAAGCTTTTGATACTCGCTTCCATTGCTTACGGTATAGACGCCAAGCCTGAAGATATTCTAACAGAGGGTATTACCGATATAGCCAAAGAAGATATAGAGTTCGCAAAAGATTTTGGGTATGTGATAAAGCTACTTGCGATTGCCAAAAAAAGAGGTCATAAGGTGGAGCTGCGCGTACACCCAGCTCTAATTAGCGAGGAGCATATACTGGCCGATGTGGACGGTGTTATGAACGCCGTAGCTATCACCGGCGATAAAGTCGGAGAGACTATGTTCTACGGCGCTGGAGCGGGTGGCGACGCTACGGCTAGCGCAGTCATAGCAAACTTGATTGAGATAGCAAGATCTGAAAGCGCTGCCGCTATGATGGGCTTTAATAGGCCGCTTGAAACGGGCTTGGAGCTTGCCGGCAAAGGCGATATAGAAGGTAAATACTATATTAGGATAGAGGCGAAAGACGAGCTAGGCGTGCTTGGAAAAATAGCCGCAGTTTTATCGGAAAACGGTATATCTATCGAGAATTTCAAGCAAAAAAATCTTGGGGAGTCCGCAAGCCTTCTGTTTAGTACGCATGAGGCAAAAGAGGGCAATATACAAAGTGCACTTGACGCCGTCTCCAAATTGCCGTCCGTCATAAAAAAACCGGTGATGATAAGGATTGAAGGCTAAATCTTTGACCGTAGTAATCACAGGAGCATCTAGCGGAATCGGTAGAGAGCTTGCCGTTAGATACTCCAAAATCGCAGATACGCTATATCTTATAGCAAGACGCAAAGAGATGCTTTTGGAGCTAGCCTCCGAGCTTCAAAAAAATGGCGCATTAATCAAAATATATCAGGCCGACGTAACCGATTTTGAGAATTTAAGAGCCATTTGTCGCACCATATGCGAAGAGTCCGAAAAGATAGATATTGTTATAGCCAATGCCGGAGTTTCAAGCGAACATAAGAATGAGCTTTATGATTTTTGGGAGTTTAAAAAAATCATAGATACCAATCTTTTAGGTATAGCCGCAATATTTGATATCTTTGCGCACAAGATGATAAACCAGGGAGGCGGTAAGCTGGTTGCCATCTCGGCTCTGGCTTCTTTCGTGGCGTTTCCTACTACCGCTGCTTATAGTGCCTCAAAGCGCGCCGTCAACTCCTTCATGGACTCTATGAGACTTCTTTTGGAGCCAAAAAATATTAAGGTTATAAATATACAACCTGGATTTATCAGGACGCCGTTAACGGATAAAAACAGCTTTAAGATGCCTTTTTTGATGGAGCTGGACGAGGCTAGTGACAAAATATACAAAGCCATAGAGAAAAATAAAAAAGAGTATGCGTTTCCGTTTTTATTCTCTCAAGCGGCGAAAAATATCTCTAGGCTTCCGACTTTTATTCGAGATGCGGTAGTAAAAAAGGCTATAAGCTATGAGAAACAGTCTAGAAAAAGGAGTTGAGGCTGAAGGTCTGGCTTGCGAGTTTTTGGAAGGCTTGGGCTATAAGATAGTAGCCAGGAATGTCCGGAAAAAATTTAGCGAGATAGACATAGTTGCCACAAAAAACGGAGTCTATAGATTTGTAGAGGTCAAATCAGGCGATGGTTTTGACCCCGTATATAATATGACCCCTCAAAAAATCAAAAAAATCATTAAGGGCGTAGGCAGTTATTTGGCATCGCACAAAATAGACGCCCCTTATTGTATAGATTTGGTTGTTGTGCGAAGCGGGGAGTGCGAGCTGTATGAGAACGTTACGTTTTAACGCACTCAAAATGCTAAACGAGCAAAGACAGCAAAAGATATACAAGTCGATGCACAAAAATGCCAAAAAACCTCACGAGTCTGTCGGCTGGCTCAGCGAGGAGAGGCAGAATATCAGATTTGAAAAGCTGATCTGCGGGCTTGATCTAAGCGGCAAAAAAATACTAGATTTTGGGTGCGGACTCGGCGCTTTTTACGGTTTTTTGCAGAATAGAGGAATTGATTGCGACTATATCGGCATAGATATAGTAGAAGGCTTTGTAAAAAAAGCAAAAAGTATGTATCCAAAAGCAAAATTTCTAAGAGCTTCCATTATGGATATAAGGGAGAGTTTCGACTATGTTTTCTCAAGCGGAGTATATGCTTTTTGCACAAAAGAGCTTTTTTTGGAGTATGTCAAAAAAGCGTATGCGCTATCTAGTTGCGAATATAGATTTAACGTGCTGATTGACGCTAGAAGCGGCGGATATTTCAGGATTTTAAAAGAGGAGCTGGATATACTACTAAAAGATGTAGGCGGGCAGCTTGGTTATGAGTTTGGTTATTTAGACAACGATATTACGGTTATACTGCAAAAACTCTAATTTAAAAAGCATAAAGTAAGCAATGTTAAAGATTTTGAGCCGTATAATCTAAGCATAAACAGAAATTTAAAAGGAAAAACAATGGGTAAATATATAGACCTAACTGCTGCAAATTTTGAAGCTACCGTTGGAAGCGGAATAGCGGTGGTGGATTTTTGGGCGCCTTGGTGCGGACCGTGTAGAATGGTTGCTCCAATTATAGAAGAGCTTGCGGAGGAGTACTACGGCAAAGCAAAAGTTTGCAAAGTAAATACTGACGAAGAGCAAGATTTAGCCGTAAAATTCGGTATTAGATCTATACCTACAATCCTTTTCCTAAAAGATGGCAAAGTGGTTGACCAAATGGTAGGCGCTGCCGCAAAACAAACTTTCAAACAAAAAATAGACGCACTGCTGGCGTAACTATTCCTCCGTAAAACCGTCTCAAAAGGGACGGTTTTGCTCTCTATTAATTCAACCTTTTTTTGATACTATCGCTTCCAAAAAAACTATGGAGCGCCACTATGCTTGAGCTTGCGATTATCGGGGGCGGACCTGCCGGAATTACTGCCGGACTCTATGCTTGCCGAGGTGGACTAAAAGATGTCGTTATGTTCGATATGGGTATGCCCGGCGGACAGATCACACAAAGTAGCGAGATAGAAAACTATCCGGGTGTGAAAGAGGTGAAATCGGGTCTTGATTTTATGCAAGATTGGCTTCCTCAGGCTGAACATTTCGGTCTTAAATTTGAGATGAGCGCTGTAGATAAAATAACAAAAAACCATGACGGAAGTTTCAAGGTTTCATTTTTGGACGGCAGCTCGCAAGATGCCATAAGCGTCATAGTGGCTACCGGTTCCGTGCCGAAAAGAGGCGGGTTTGAAGGTGAAGGTGAGTTTTTTGGAAGAGGTGTGAGCACGTGCGCTACATGCGATGGGTTTTTCTACAAAGGCAAAGAGGTTGTCGTGCTAGGCGGTGGCGACAGCGCTCTTGAAGAGGCGCACTATTTGGCAAAAATCTGCAAAAAAGTCTATTTGGTGCACAGAAGAGATAGTTTTCGCGCTGCTCCTTCTACAGTTGAGAGAGTAAAGCGCACGGAAAACATAGAGCTAATACTAAATGCCTCCGTAAAAAAAGTATTTGGAGACGCTATGGGCGTATCCGGAGTAGAGCTTGATACGAAGGATGGAATAAGAACGCTTGATGTTCCTGGCATATTCGTGTTTGTCGGCAGGAACGTAAATAACGGCGTACTAAAGCAAGAAGACGGGAGTTATTTGTGTGAGCTCGCACAAAGCGGCGAGATAAAGGTGGATTTGAAGATGAGGACGAACGTTGCGGGTCTTTTTGCGGCAGGCGATGTCAGAAGCGATGCGGCAAGGCAGGTTGTGTGCGCAGCTGCCGACGGAGCCGTGGCGGCGCTTGAAGCGATATCGTATGTAGACAATTTCAAAGGTGGACACTAATGGTAAAAGTAGGTATATACGGAGCTACTGGCAGAGTCGGAAAGCTGCTTTGCAGAGTAGTCGAAGAGAGCGACGGAATGGAGCTATCATCTGTCTATTTTAAGGGTGAAAATTGTGGGTATGATGCAAAACTGCTTTCGAAAGATGCGGCGGATTTTTTGGCAAAATGTGATGTGGCTATAGACTTTACCTCTCCAGAAGGCACAGAGGAACTGCTGGAGGCCGCAGAGAACAATCCTACGCCTCTTGTTATAGGCACTACTGGGCTCAACGCTCATCAGCAAAATCTACTCAAAGATGCCGCAAAAAGTATGCCAATCCTTTACGCTACAAATATGTCTCTTGGTGTAGCGCTTCTAAACTCACTCGTAAAAATAGCTTCCGAGAAGCTAAGAGAGTTTGACATAGAGATAGTCGAGATGCACCATAGACACAAAAAAGATGCCCCAAGCGGTACGGCGCTGACTCTAGCGGAATATGCGGCCGCAGGACGTGGGCTTGATCTCGATTCTGTGAGGGTAAGTGGCAGAGACGGCAATATCGGAGCTAGAACAAAGGATGAAATAGCCGTTATGGCTCTAAGGGGCGGTGATATAGTGGGTGAACATACGGTCGGATTTTATAACGACGGAGAGTTTTTGAGGCTGTCCCATACCGCTACTAGCAGGGATACTTTTGCAAAAGGCGCCGTGAAGGCTGCTATGTGGCTAGCCGCCCAACAAAAAAGCGGACTTTATAAAATACAAGATTGTCTAGGTATTTAAAATGAATAACCAAGTTGCTCTGCTGCTTTATGCAGCTAGCTTTAGTGCCTCAGCGGCTAGCGCAGCAAAGACGAGCTTTGCTTGTCTTTGCGTAAAATTGAAATGTCTAGGTATATAAGATGCACGATTTAAATGAAAAATGTGCCGTTGTCGGCGTTTTCGGCGTTCCCTCTGCTTCCAAGATAGCTTATTTTTCGCTGTTTGCGATGCAGCATCGTGGGCAAGAGGCCAGCGGTATCAGCTCGTCAAACGGCAAAAAGATTTTTACTATTAAAGATAGAGGACTTGTAACGAGGGTCTTTAACGAAGAGAAGCTAGAAAAACTATCGGGCACCATGGCGGTAGGCCATAATAGATACTCCACTGCCGGCGAAGATAGCATACTCGATGCGCAGCCGGTATTTGCCAGATATGACCTTGGCGAGATGTCGATCGTACACAACGGCAACCTGACAAACGCAAAAGAGGTTCGCGATGCCCTCATAAAAAGCGGCGCAATCTTCCAATCATCCATGGATACCGAAAACCTCATCCATCTAATCTCAAGAAGCGAAAAAGCAAGACTAAAAGATAGAATTATCGATGCCGTCAAAAAAGTAACAGGCGCATATTGTTTTATCTTTTTGTCTAGGACAAAGATGTTTGCCGTAAGAGACCCTCACGGCTTTAGACCGCTTAGTATAGGTAAGCTTGGAAAAGGATGGGTGGTAGCAAGCGAGACTTGTGCGTTTGACCTTGTAGGCGCAAAGTTTGTTAGAGATGTAAACCCTGGTGAGATGCTGATATTTGAAGAGGGCAAAGAGCCTCAGTCTATTCAGGTGTTTGAGCCGACCCCTAAAAAATGTATATTTGAATACGTATATTTTGCGAGACCAGATAGCCTACTTTTTGGCAAGAGCGCTTATGCGGCTAGAATAGAGATGGGCAAAGCTTTGGCAAGAGAGATGCCGGTTGACGCCGACATGGTAATCCCAGTTCCGGATAGCGGAGTTCCCGCTGCGCTTGGATACTCAAAAGAGAGTGGAATACCGTTTGAGCTGGGCATTATCAGAAATCACTACGTAGGCCGTACTTTTATTGAACCTGCCCAAGAGATAAGGGATTTGAAGGTAAAAATGAAGCTTAGCCCTATAAAAGAGCTAATAGATGGTAAAAAGATAGTGGTTATAGACGATAGCATAGTGCGTGGCACGACAAGCAAACAGATAGTCAGAATAATGCGCAATGCTGGAGCAGCCGAGGTGCATATGAGAATATCATCTCCTCCTACGAGCGATCCGTGCTACTACGGTATAGATACGCCTGATAAAAGCCACCTTATAAGCGCTTCAAAAAGCGTCGAAGAGGTAAGAAAGTTTATAGGCGCCGACTCTTTGGCATACCTCTCTATAGACGCTCTGCTAAAATCATGCGGCGGCGAAGAAGAGAGTTATTGTCGTGCATGCTTTGATGGAAAATACGTAATTTAGGTTGATGAGAAATCTTTTTACGTTTGGTAGATATTTACGGAAAAAATTTGGTCAAAAAATCTACAAAATTCCTGTTAGCATCCCCGGATTTACCTGCCCAAACATAGACGGCTCGGTAGCCGTGGGCGGTTGCACTTTTTGCGAGAACGAATCGTTTAGTCCAAACCTTCAAGCCAAACCCAAGAATAGATTTACTCTAACTCCAGCTTCAAAAGAAAATCCGCTTCTGGATTTTCAGCTAACGTCGATGGATGCGCAGATAGCAAAGACGAAAACACTCCTTGCAAAAAAGTTTAAAGCTAACTCTTTTTTGGTCTATTTTCAATCGTTTTCAAACACCTATGCACCTCTGAATACCCTAAAAATACTCTATACCGAGGCTCTAAAAAAAGAGAGTGTCGTAGGTCTTAGTATTGGCACTAGAAGCGACTGCATAGATGAAGAGCTTCTTGTTTTTTTGGCCGAACTATCTAAAACCAAAGAGATATGGATTGAGATAGGAGTACAGAGCGTTTTTGATGAGACCCTGAAGCGGATAAATAGGGGGCATGACTTTGAAAACGTCGAAAAAGCGATAAAGCTGATCAAAAGTTACGGATTAAATCTATGTGCCCATTTGATATTCGGGCTTCCAGGTGAAGACGAAGAGATGATGAAAGAGACCTTTAGGCGTACGATGGCTCTCGGGGTAGACTCCGTCAAGTTTCACCCACTATACGTGGTCAAAAATACGGCGCTCGCAAACGAATATAGAGCCGGAAAGTTCGAACCTATAAGCGAAGAGGCGTATATTCGCATACTAACCTGGTGCATCCAAAATCTGCCGACAAACGTAAGTGTGCAGAGGGTTAGCGCCGGGATAGACGACGATACGCTAATTTCGCCCGAGTGGTGCCGCATAAAACATTCGCAGATGAAGAAAATAAAAGATGCGCTAAAGGGGCTTGGCATAAACTACTAACGCCCCGCCCTCCCGCCCA
>JAEMQC010000124.1 GCA_022758985.1 Campylobacteraceae bacterium | reverse complement strand
GGGCAGGGATGTGGAAAAGATAGTTTTGGCAAAAGCGATTAAGCTTGCGCTCGAAGATAGGATATTTGTCTACGACAACAAGACTGTTATATTCTAATGGTATACGCCAATACAGGCTAAGCCCGTGTTGGCGGCAAGGACATAAAAATGTCCCTGCAGCCCCGACTGGGCCCCATCGCAAATAGGCGATGGGTGGACTCTAGCTACCCGCTGAGGCGGGAGAATTTTTCTATGAATTAATGGGGCTTAGGCTAAAATCGACTCAAACAAACTACAAAAATAGGATGTAATTAATTATGAATACTGCTGATTTTATATGGATGGACGGAGAATTTGTAGCGTGGGATGACGCAAAAGTTCATGTTTTATCACACTCTTTGCATTACGGCAATGCCGCAATAGAAGGCACAAAAGCATATAAAACCGACAAAGGTTACGCTATTTTTAAGCTAAGAGAACATACGCAAAGACTTCTTAACTCTGCAAAAATGACGCTTATGAAAGTACCTTTTACATTGGAGGAGTTGGAGGCTGCACAAATAGAGCTAATCCAAAAAAATAACTTTAAAGACTCAAGCGTATATCTTAGACCACTTGTTTATCTAGGTTACGGCGTTATGGGACTCTATCATGCGAATGCTCCGGTTAGAGTTGCTATTGCGGCGTGGGAGTGGGGCGCATACCTTGGAGAAGAGGGGCTTAGAAACGGCATTAGACTCAAGATTTCATCATTTACTAGAAGCTCAAACCGCTCTACGATGGGCAAAGCAAAAGCTAGCGCAAACTACCTCAACTCTCAAATGGCGAAATATGAAGCAGTAGAGTGCGGATATGACGAAGCATTGCTTCTTGATGACGAGGGGTATGTTGCCGAAGCTAGTGGGGCATGCTTTTTTATAGTCAGAGACGGCAAGCTAATCTCTCCTCCAAACGACAACTCTCTAGAGTCCATTACTCAGGTAACGGTAATTGAGCTGGCAAAAGATATGGGTATAGAGGTCGTAAGAAGAAGAGTTACGAGAGAAGAGATATATATTGCAGACGAGGCATTCCTTACCGGAACGGCGGCGGAGATTACTCCGATTAGAGAAGTTGATGCAAGGGTCGTCGGAATAGGTAGAATGGGGCCTATGACCGAGAAGCTTCAAAAGAAATATTTCGACATCGTCAACGGCAGGGACGCTGCATACGAAAAACATTTGACATACATAAAATAAGGAATTTTCATGGCAGTCGATATGAACGACTACTTTAACAAAAAAAACGGTGGCGACAAAAAACCTGGCGGGGAATTCGTGCCGCCTAAGATGCCCGAGTTTCTAAAAGGCGGCGGCGATAAAATGACAGCAATATATCTAGTCGGCGCCGTTATTTTGCTGCTTGCACTGTTTCGTCCTTTTGTGATAATAAACTCTGGAGAGACGGGCATACTAGTTACTCTCGGTAAATACGAAAAGACACCGTTATATCCTGGGTTTCATGTTTTCTTGCCGATAATACAAAAAGTGATAGTTGTGGACAGTAAGGTTAGGATAGTTAACTATACCTCGGAGGATACCGCTGCGGCTATAGACAAAAGAGGGGTTGCGAAGATGACCCCGATTCAGGTGCTTGATTCCAGAGGGCTTCCAGTGGAAGTTGAACTGACTATTCAGTACAGTCTGACTCCCGAAAAGGCGGCAGACGCAATAGCCACCCTGGGTCTAAACTGGGAAGAGAAAACGATACATCCGAACATAAGAGATGTAGTTCGTTCCGTAGTAGGTAACTTTAAGGCCGAAGAGCTTCCGACAAAAAGAGATGAGATAGCGGCGCATATAACGCAAGGTATGCAAAAGGCAATCGAAAAAATAAAAAACCAGCCAATTGTTCTTAACTCTATCCAACTTAGAAATATTGCGCTTCCTGAAAAAGTAAAAGAACAGATAGAAAGAGTGCAGATAGCAAACCAAGAGGCCGAGAGAGCTAAATATGAGGTCGAGAGAGCTAAGCAAGAGGCTCAAAAAGCCGCAGAGATAGCAAAAGGTAACGCAGAGGCGAAAATTATAGAGGCAAAAGGTCAAGCGCAGGCGAATGAGCTTATTGGCAAATCGCTAACTACCAATCTTGTTAAGATGAAACAGATAGAAGCCCAGGCGAAGTTCAACGACGCGCTTAAAGAAAACAAGGATGCAAAGGTATTCTTAACGCCTAGCGGAGCTATGCCGTCAATATGGATGGATATGAAAGAACCGAAACAAGGTGCGGCGGCGACTAAATGAAATTAGATTTTTCTAAAGGCTTGCTGCCTGCAATAGCTCAAGACGCCGCCAGTAAAGAAGTGCTTATGCTGGGTTTTGTGGACGAAGAGGCGGTTAGGCTTACTCTTGAGACGGGGTATGCACACTATTATTCAAGAAGCAAAGAGCGTATATGGAAAAAAGGGGAGGAGAGCGGGCATCTGCAAAAAATAGTAGATGTACTAGTTGATTGCGACAACGATACTCTGCTTTATATGGTGGAACAAATCGGAGTCGCATGCCATACTGGGGCTAGAAGCTGTTTTTTTACTACTCTTTTTAGTGGCGAAAGAGTTTTGGAGCAAGAGATTGATACGTCTGAAGTGTACGGCGCTATAGACACCCTTTTTCATGAGATAGAATCAAAAAAATTCGGCGACCCTGAAAAATCTTATACTGCAAAGCTTTTCAGTAAAGGCGAAAACACTATTTGCAAAAAGATAGCAGAAGAGGCTGCTGAGCTTTGTTTTGCGATTAAAGACAAAAATAGAGACGAAGTAATATATGAGGCTGCCGATTTGGTATATCACTCGCTTGTCGGCCTCAGTTTTAGCGGCGTCAATCCCGACTTGGTAAAGCGCGAGATAAGAAGAAGATTTGGTATAAGCGGTATAGAAGAGAAAAACAGTAGGGGTAAATAGTGGAATTAGCCTTTGGCATAAAGGATTTTTTTCATAGTCTCCTAATATATCACTATCTGTTTTTTATAATACTTTTTTTGGCTGCACTTTTTCTGCTTTTTATGGGTATTGCTCTCAGAAAAAAGCCTTTGTTTGCGTTTATATTCTATGTTGCTTCATTTTTGACCATAACCGTAGCTCCCGTGGCAGGCTTTTATTATCTAGAGGAGTATCTGCGTAAAACATCTTTGGAAAATATCAAGGTCTTGCGTCTGGTCTATACAAAAGCAATAGTTATAACGGCGAATTTGACAAACAAAGGCAAAATACCTATCAAAAAAAGCTATATAATGCTTAGTATGGTGAAAAAAAACGATAATTCAATACTTGAATTTTTTAATACATTTTCTCCAGCGGCATCACAGAAAATATTACTTCAAATACCTATAAAACCGGGTGAAAGTAGCGAAGTAAGACTTGTTTTTGATATATCAAAAGTTGTCTCTCCGGAATCTTATGACGTTCGTTATGTAATAAAATCTTTTTAAAAATAGATTTTTTTTCAAAAGTGGTATTGACAAATTAAAAACTTTTAACTATAATTTCAACTCCAATTTTATTGGTAAATGCCGGTGTAGCTCAGTTGGCCAGAGCAGCTGTTTTGTAAACAGCAGGTCGGGGGTTCGAATCCCTTCACCGGCTCCACTTCGTATCGCGATTTTAAGTAAAAGAGATTGGATCTATTGTCTAGCCGGTGGAATTCCCGAGCGGTCAAAGGGGACAGACTGTAAATCTGTTGGTTATGCCTTCGAAGGTTCGAATCCTTCTTCCACCACCATGCGGGAGTAGTTCAATGGCTAGAGCATCAGCCTTCCAAGCTGAAAGTTGCGGGTTCGAGTCCCGTCTCCCGCTCCATCCAGTTTCTACTGCTTTACTTAGTATTTTTAGTTCGTTTATCATATAATGCCCATATAGCTCAGTGGCAGAGCACTTCCTTGGTAAGGAAGAGGTCGACGGTTCAATCCCGTTTATGGGCTCCATATAAAAAGACCTAATGCTAATGCCAAAAGCTTAAAAAAAATTCATCCAAGGAAAAGAGATGGCTAAAGAGAAGTTTACTCGTACGAAACCACACGTAAACATCGGTACAATCGGACACGTTGACCACGGTAAAACTACGCTGACTGCTGCAATTACTGCGGTTCTTTCAAACAAAGGTCTTGCTGAAAAAAGAGGTTATGATCAAATCGATAACGCTCCTGAAGAAAAAGCAAGAGGTATAACAATCAATACTTCACACGTTGAGTATGAGACTGCAAATAGACACTATGCGCACGTTGACTGCCCAGGGCACGCCGACTACGTTAAAAACATGATTACTGGTGCTGCTCAAATGGACGGTGCTATTCTTGTTATTGCTGCGACTGACGGTCCAATGGCGCAAACAAGAGAGCACATCCTTCTTGCTAGACAAGTTGGCGTTCCATACATCGTTGTTTTCCTAAACAAAGAAGATATGCTTGATCCAGCCGATAGAGCTGAAATGCTTGAACTAGTAGAAATGGAAGTAAGAGAGCTTCTAAGCACATACGATTTCCCAGGCGATGACACGCCAATCTGCACAGGTTCGGCCGTTCAAGCTCTTGACGCTGCTATGAAAGGCGAAACTAACGAGTGGACTGCAAAAATCGAAGCTCTTATGGATGCTGTTGATAGCTATATTCCAACTCCGCAAAGAGATACTGATAAGCCATTCCTAATGCCTGTTGAAGATGTTTTCTCTATCTCTGGTAGGGGTACAGTTGTTACTGGTAGAATCGAAAGAGGTGTGATTAAACTTGGCGAAGAGATTGAGATAGTTGGTCTTAGAGAAGTTCAAAAAACTACAGTTACTGGTATCGAAATGTTCCACAAAGAGATGGATCAAGGTGAAGCAGGCGACAACTGCGGTCTTCTACTAAGAGGTATCAAAAAAGAAGACGTTGAGAGAGGTATGGTTCTTTGTAAACCAAAATCTATATCTCCTCATACTGAGTTCGAGGCTGAAATCTACGTTCTTTCTAAAAACGAGGGTGGTAGACATACTCCATTCTTCACAGGTTATAGACCGCAGTTCTACATCAGAACAACTGACGTTACAGGTACTATAACACTTCCAGAAGGCGTTGAAATGGTTATGCCAGGCGATAACGTAAAAGTTACTGCCAAACTAATCGCTCCAATCGCTATCGAAGAAGGTACTAGATTTGCGATCAGAGAAGGCGGCAAAACTGTTGGCGCCGGCGTTGTTTCCAAAATCATCGCTTAATCTTAAATAGTTTCGTAAAGGGCGGGCTTGGTTCCCGCCTTTATTTATTTCAAGAGAGTCAAAAATGAGAGATATAGTACACCTAGCTTGCGAGAAATGCGGCAGAAGAAACTATCACACAACGAAGAACAAAAAAACTCAAACTGAAAAACTTGCTCTTAAAAAATATTGCAAGTTCGATAAAGAGCATACAGTTCACAAAGAGGCTAAACTCTAATAAGAGGCCTCTTTTTTCTTAGGGCAGTAGTTCCAATGGTAGAACGGCGGTCTCCAAAACCGTATGTTGTGGGTTCGAATCCTACCTGCCCTGCCATCAGGCATCACTATTTTTAAGATGTTTTTATAAAGATTTTAAAAATGTTGATAAAGTAGAGTAAAGCATGGAAAAGATGATAAGTTATTTTAGGCTTTCAAAGGCCGAATTGTCAAAGGTAATTTTCCCGTTAAAACAGCAGGTTAAAACGGCTTTTTATGCGGTAATTATCGTTGTAACCGTTGTTTCGCTTTATTTGGCGCTAATAGATTGGATTATGTCTATTTCTTTAAAACTTATATTAGGTTAATCAGATGTCTCATAGATGGTATGCAATTCAAGCTTATTCTGGAAGCGAAGTTAGTGTTAAAAAAGCAATTACGGCCCTTGTAGAAGAGCAAGGTATTCAAGATAGGCTTGCTGATATTGTTGTTCCGATGGAAGATGTTATCGAGTTAAAGAAAGGCAAACAAAAAATAGTTGAAAGACCTTTGTATCCCGGTTATGTATTCGCAAAACTAGATCTTGATACAAATCTGTGGCAAAAAATCCAATCTCTCTCAAAGGTTGGAAAATTCATCGGCGAAGCTAAAAAGCCAACCCCTCTATCTGATAAAGATATTGAGCTTATTCTTGAAAAAGCCCACAATAAAAGTGCGCCAAAACCGAAAGTTAACTTTTCGACGGCGGAGGTTGTAAGGATTATAGACGGTCCTTTTGCAAACTTCACGGGAATAGTTGAAGAATACGATATGGCACACGGTAAATTGAAACTTAACGTTTCTATTTTCGGCAGAAGTACGCCGGTAGAGATACTTTGTACTCAAGTTGAAAAAATAGTTTAATCTTACGAAAGGATAAAAAATGGCAAAAAAAGTTGTCGGCGAAATAAAGCTACAAATCGAAGCCGCTAAAGCAAACCCGTCACCACCGATCGGACCAGCTCTTGGCGCTAGAGGCGTAAATATTATGGAGTTTTGTAAAGCGTTTAACGAAAAAACAAAAGATCAAGCGGGATGGAGACTTCCTGTTGTAATCACTGTTTATTCGGATAAAAGCTTTAGCTTTATAACAAAACAACCTCCTATGACCGAGCTTATTAAGAAAACTGCAAAAATCGACAAAGGAAGCAACAATCCTTTGAAAGATAAAGTGGGTAAGCTTACAAAAGCTCAAGTTATGGAAATAGTTGAAAGAAAAATCGTAGATATGAACACTACAGATAAAGAAGCTGCTGCCAGAATCGTTGAAGGTTCTGCTAGAAGCATGGGTATCGTAGTAGAATAATCTGCGAAAAATAAAAGCAGAAGACCGCATCTGCTTTGTAAAATTTATGCGGTAGCTTAAAAAACAAAAAGCGAAAGGTAAAGAAGATGTCAAAAAAAACACCAAAAAGGATTGCAGCTCTTCAACAAAAAATTGATGCTGACAAAAACTATACTCTAAGCGAGGGTATGGCTCTAGTAAGAGAACTTAAAAGCGCTAAGTTTGATGAAACTGTAGAAATCTGCGTTCAACTAAACGTTGACCCAAGACATGCAGATCAAATGGTAAGAGGCGCTGTTGTTTTGCCAAAAGGAACCGGTAAAACTGTAAGGGTAGCTGTTTTCGCCAAAAACCAAAAAGCCGAAGAAGCTAAGGCGGCAGGCGCTGACGTAGTTGGTGATGAGGACCTAGCCGAAGAGATTAAAAACGGAAGACTTGACTTTGATATAGTTATAGCAACTCCGGATACAATGGGTATCATCGGTAAAATAGGTAAAATCCTAGGACCAAAAGGTCTTATGCCAAACCCTAAAACAGGTACCGTAACTATGGATGTTACAAAAGCCGTTCAAAACGCAAAAAGCGGTCAAGTTAACTTTAGAGTTGACAAAAAAGGTAATATCCATGCAGGTATCGGTAAGTCAAGCTTCTCTACTGAAGATTTGCTAGAAAATGCTAACGAGCTAGTCAGAACACTAAATAGACTAAAACCTGCAGGCGCTAAAGGTAGATACATAAAAGGTGCTTACCTTTCGCTAACACAATCGCCTTCTGTGAAACTAGAGCCGTCAGAGCTTCTAGATATTAGATAATTAAAAAAGTAGATAGTTTATCTTAAGACTGATGATGACGGGTGGATTCTTCCGTAAATCCTGTCTGAAGTCTTCGGTCTGGAAAGGAGAAGAAAAAAATGACTAAAGCTGAAAAAAATAGCATAATCGAGAGCCTTTCGGCCGAGTTTGCTGCTAGTCAAGGTCTTGCTGTTGCGGGCTATAGGGCTGTAACTGTTAAAGAACTTGAAGCCATGAGAAACGAAGCTAGAGCTAACGGCATGAAAGTTAAAGTTGTTAAAAACACTTTGGCTGCAATAGCTCTTGATAAAGCTAAAATAGAAGGTCTTGAACTTAAAGATACTAACATAGTTGTTTGGGGTCCGGACCAACTAGACGTTTGCAAGCTAATCGCAAAATTTGCGGATAGCTATAAAGACAGACTTGTGGTTAAATCTGCGTACCTTGACGGTAAAGTAGTTGATGCCACAACTGTTATTGCTATGTCTAAGCTTCCAAGCAAAAACGAGCTTATCGGCATGCTTTTGTCTGTATGGACTGCGCCTGCAAGAATGTTCGTTACTGCGCTTGACGAAGTTAGAAAGCAAAAAGAGAGCGCGTAAGCGTTAATAATTAAAAAATCATACGAAAAATAGAAAGGATTTAACATGGCAGTTACAAAAGAACAAGTAATTGAGTTTATCGCTGGTCTTAGCGTGCTTGAACTATCTGAGCTAGTAAAAGAATTTGAAGAGAAATTTGGTGTTTCCGCACAACCAGTTGTTATGGCTGGCGCTGTTGCTGGTGGTGGCGCTGCAGCTGCTGCTGTTGAAGAAAAAACAGAATTTGATGTTATTCTTGCAAGTTCAGGTGAGAAAAAAATCAACGTTATTAAAGTTCTTAGAGAGCTTACAGGTCTTGGTCTAGCTGAGGCTAAAAAAGCATCTGAAGAGACTCCATTTACTGTTAAAACTGGGGCTTCTAAAGCAGAAGCTGACGAAATCAAAGCGAAACTTGAAGAAGTTGGCGCTAAGGTAGAAGTTAAATAATTTAAAGCCGTCTTCGGGCGGCTTTTTTCATTTTAATGGTTTCCAAACTGTCTAATTTTTTCTCTAACAAAAATAATTTTCATCCAAACTTCATAAGAGGTACCGCAATATGCTAAACAGCCTAAAATCAGGAAATAGACTCCGAGTTGACTTTTCTAAAACTCCTCAGGTTCTGGGTATTCCAAATTTGCTTCAGCTTCAACAAAAGAGCTATAACGACTTCTTGATGGTCGACGAAGAAGATAGAAGCGGCGCTGGTATCGAAAGAGTATTTAAATCTATATTCCCTATACACGATTCTCAAAATAGATTGACCCTCGAATA
The DNA here is from genome assembly GCA_022758985.1 of Campylobacteraceae bacterium. Taxonomy (GTDB): domain Bacteria; phylum Campylobacterota; class Campylobacteria; order Campylobacterales; family UBA6016; genus UBA6016. The sequence goes on along the minus strand of JAEMQC010000124.1, from coordinate 11,837 downwards.
CGCAGGGAGCGAATTTGGAAGACCCAAATATACGGTCAGAGAGTCTATGGAGAGAGGACTTACATATTCAATTCCGCTCAAAATAAAAATCAGACTTGTTGTTTGGGATAAAGACGAAAAAACTGGCGAGAAAAAAGGGGTTAAGGATATAAAAGAACAATCTATATTTGTTCGTGAAATTCCTATGATGACCGAGAGAACCTCTTTTATTATTAACGGCGTCGAAAGAGTTGTCGTAAATCAGCTACATAGAAGTCCGGGCGTTATCTTCAAAGAAGAAGAGTCTATGACTGCTTCTGGCAAGCTAATTTATACGGCTCAAATCATTCCGGATAGAGGTGCATGGCTATACTTTGAGTATGACGCAAAAGATGTGCTTTATGTAAGAATTAACAAAAGAAGGAAAATACCTGTAACTATTCTATTTAGAGCGCTTGGATACTCAAAACAAGATATCATCAAACTATTTTATCCAATCCTAAAAATTCAGATAAAAAACAACAAGTTCCTAATTCCTTTTGTTCCTGAAGATTATGCGGGAAGACTTGAGTATGACCTCATTGACGCTGAGGGCAACCTCATAATGACTGGCGGCAAAAGGCTGTCTGAGAGAAAAGCAAAAGAGCTTAAACAAAAAGGTCTAGAATTCGTAGAGTATCCACTCGACATTCTATTCTCAAGATATATAGCTACTCCGATTGTTGACTCTTCGACGGGCGAAGTTGTATTTGATGCGCTTACCCAAGTTGACGAGAATAAACTTAAAAAGATAATCGAACTCGGTATAACAGAGTTTGAAATAGCTAACGACCTTGCAGCCGGCGTTGATAACTCTGTAATCAACTCATTCCTATCCGACCAAGAGTCTCTCAAACTTCTAAAACAAACAGAGGGTATTGAGGACGAAAATGACCTTGCTGCAATCAGAATCTACAAGGTTATGAGACCTGGCGAGCCTGTAACAAAAGATGCGGCACATGACTTTGTACTAAAACTATTCTTCCACCCTGAAAGATACGATCTCACAAAAGTGGGTCGTATGAAAATGAACCACAAACTGGGGATAGAGGTTCCGGAATACGTTACGGTTTTAACGCACGAAGACCTTATTAAGACTGTTAGATATCTAATAAAAGTTAAAAACGGTATCGGTTATATCGATGACAGGGATCACCTCGGAAATAGAAGAATTAGAGCTATAGGCGAGCTTTTGGCAAATGAGCTTCACCTAGGTCTTGTCAAAATGCAAAAAGCGATAAAAGACAAAATCTCTACTGTTCAGAATATTGAAGAGCTAATGCCGCATGATTTGATCAACTCAAAAATGATTACGACTACGATACTAGACTTCTTTACAGGCGGTCAGCTGTCGCAGTTTATGGATCAAACAAATCCGCTTTCAGAGATTACGCACAAAAGAAGGCTCTCAGCGCTCGGCGAAGGCGGTCTTGTAAAAGAGAGAGCCGGCTTTGAGGTGCGTGACGTTCACCCGACGCATTACGGCAGAATTTGTCCGATTGAAACACCGGAGGGTCAAAACATTGGTCTTATTAATACGCTTTCTACTTATTCAAAAGTTAACGAATACGGCTTTATCGAAGCGCCATACAAAAAAGTCGTAAACGGCAAGGTAACGAACGAAATCGTATATCTAACTGCTACGCAAGAAGAGGGGCAAGTAATCGCTCCTGCTAGCACTAAGCTTGATGCAAATGGTTTAATTGCTGAAGATTTCGTAGAGGCTAGAAAAGACGGCGAGATAATCCTAACCAAAAAAGAGACTATCACTCTGATAGATGTATCGCCAAAGGCTGTTGTCGGTGTTGCTGCCGGTCTTATTCCGTTCCTTGAACACGATGATGCGAATAGGGCGCTAATGGGTTCAAACATGCAAAGACAAGGCGTGCCGCTTCTTTGGACGGAAGCACCGATGGTCGGTACCGGTATGGAGGCTACTGTCGCAAGAGACTCTTGGGAGAGCATCAAGACAACTAGAGCCGGCGTGGTAGAAAAAGTAGACAGCCAAAATATCTACGTCATGGGCGAAGATGAGGATGGTGCGTTTATCGACCACTATCCGCTTCAAAAGAACCTTAGAACAAACCAAAATACAAGCTTTAATCAAAAACCTATCGTAAAAATAGGCCAAAAAGTAGAAGCGGGTCAAATCATAGCCGACGGTCCAAGTATGGATAATGGTGAGCTTGCTATCGGTAAAAATATTCTTGTAGCGTTTATGCCTTGGTACGGTTACAACTTCGAGGATGCCGTGGTTGTATCTGAGAGAATTATCAGAGATGACGTATTTACATCTGTTCATATCTATGAAAAAGAGGTTGAAGCAAGAGAGCTAAAACACGGCGTAGAAGAGATAACAAGAGATATTCCGAATGTAAAAGACGAAGATATTTCGCATCTTGACGAAAGCGGTATCGTAAAAATCGGTAGCTACGTAAAAGGTGGAATGATACTGGTCGGCAAAGTATCTCCAAAAGGCGAGGTAAAACCGACTCCAGAAGAGAGACTTCTAAGAGCTATATTTGGCGAAAAAGCCGGACACGTTGTAAACAAATCTCTATACTGCCCACCGTCAATGGAAGGCGTTGTCGTAGATGTAAAAATCTTTACAAAAAAAGGTTACGACAAAGACTCTAGAGCCGTTAAGCATTTCGAAGAAGAAAAAGCGAAAATGGATAGAGAGTACCACGATAAGCTAAACATGATAGATAGAGAAGAGATGTTAAGAATCAACTCTCTGCTTTCAAAAAATAAACTAACGGCTGACGTAAGCGTATCCAACATAGAAGCCAAAAAAGGTTCGACTATTTCGGTGGACGATCTAGAGCATATGAACAGATTTGCTATTAATACACTCGTTAGAAGCTTTGATGCAAAAGTCCAAGCAGAGTATGAGAAGATCAAAACCCACTTTAGAAAACAAAAAGAGAAGCTAAAAGCCGATTTTGATGAAAAAGTATCTATTCTAGAAAAAGATGACATCCTACCTAGCGGCGTAGTAAAACTCGTAAAAGTTTACATTGCTACAAAAAGAAAACTAAAAGTCGGCGATAAGATGTCGGGACGACACGGAAACAAAGGTATCGTATCTATTATCGTGCCTGAGGTTGATATGCCTTATATGAAGGATGGCAAATCGATAGATATCGTTCTAAATCCTCTTGGTGTTCCTTCAAGGATGAATATCGGTCAGATTCTAGAGGTTCATCTAGGTCTTGCCGGTAAAAAACTAGGAAATCAGCTGGCCGATATATTTGAGCAAAAACAAGGCGAATGGATTAAAGAGCTAAGAGAAAAAATGGTTGCTATTGCAGATGTTGCGAAACTTATAAATGCCAAAGAGTTTGTAGCCTCGCTTGATGACGAACAGCTTCTTGCTTACGCTAGAGATTGGGCAAAAGGCGTCAAGTTTGCGACCCCTGTATTTGAAGGCGTAAATGACGAAGAGCTGAAAAAACTATTTGAGCTTGCAAAAATAGACAGTGATGGCAAGATGGAGCTTTACGACGGTAAGACTGGTGAGAAGATGAAAGAGCGCGTAAACGTTGGCTATATGTATATGCTAAAACTACACCACCTTGTAGATGAAAAAGTCCACGCTAGAAGTACTGGACCTTACAGCCTTGTAACACAACAGCCTGTCGGCGGTAAAGCGCTATTCGGCGGACAAAGATTTGGTGAGATGGAGGTTTGGGCACTTGAGGCATACGGTGCAGCGCATGTGCTTAAAGAGATGCTGACAACCAAATCGGATGACACTGAGGGTAGGGTAAAAGCATACAAAGCTATTACAAACGGCGAAAATGTACCTGAGACTGGTATACCAGAGACATTCTACGTACTTGTTAATGAGCTAAAAGCTCTTGGACTTGACGTTAGAGTATTTGATGAAGATAAAACTAAATAAGCAAAAGAGGAATTAAGATGTCATTAATCGAACTAGATCTTAACTCCGGGAATAGACCGAGAGATTTTAGCGCACTACAAATGATGATAGCGAGCCCAGAGAAGATTCTCTCTTGGAGTTACGGTGAAGTTAAAAAACCAGAGACTATCAATTATAGAACTCTAAAACCGGAAAGAGACGGCCTTTTTTGCGCAAAGATATTCGGTCCCGTAAGAGATTATGAGTGTATTTGCGGCAAATATAAAAAGATGAGATATCAAGGCGTAACGTGCGAAAAGTGTGGCGTTGAAGTTACAAGCTCAAAAGTAAGACGTCAAAGAATGGGTCACATCGCTCTTTGTACTCCTGTTGCGCATATTTGGTTTGTCAACTCTCTGCCGAGCAGAATAGGTACAATCCTTGGTATAAAAATGAAAGACCTAGAGAGAGTACTTTATTATGAGGCATACATCGTATGTGAGCCAGGGAGCGCCCCTGTAAAAAAATACGACATACTCACAGAAGAAGAGTATAGACAATTAGAGAGCATCTATCAATACGACGGTTTTGTGGCTGAGATGGGCGCAAGTGCGGTTAAAAAACTACTAAGCGAGCTTGACCTTGCCGAGATGTTTGTAAATCTTAAGGAAGAGATTAAAAATACAAACTCTGAAGCCAAGAAAAAGACTCTTGTTAAAACTCTAAAGGTAGTCGAGGCGTTTTTGAACTCTGACAATAGACCTGAGTGGATGATTTTGGATTACGTACCGGTTCTTCCGCCTGATCTTAGACCGCTTGTGGCGCTTGACGGCGGTAAGTTTGCGTCATCTGACCTAAACGACCTGTATAGAAGAGTTATTAACAGAAACACAAGGCTAAAAAGACTTCTTGAGCTTGATGCTCCTCAAATCATTATCAGAAACGAAAAGAGAATGCTTCAAGAAGCGGTTGATGCGCTATTTGATAACGGCAGAAGAGCAAATGCGGTAAAAGGTGCAAACAAAAGACCTCTAAAATCGCTATCAGAAATCATTAAAGGTAAGCAAGGTAGGTTTAGACAAAACCTTCTCGGTAAAAGGGTCGACTTCTCCGGTCGTTCGGTTATCGTTGTCGGTCCTGATCTTAGAATGGATCAGTGCGGTCTTCCTAAAAAAATGGCTCTTGAGCTATTCAAACCGCACCTTCTTGCAAAGCTTGAAGAAAAAGGGTATGCGACTACGCTAAAAGCTGCAAAAAGAATGATAGAGCAGCAAACAAACGAGGTTTGGGAGTGTCTAGCGGAAGTGGTCGATAACTACCCGGTACTTCTAAACCGTGCACCTTCTTTACACAAAATGTCGATTCAAGCGTTCCACCCGGTACTAATAGAGGGTAAAGCAATTAGACTTCACCCGCTTGTTTGTGCGGCATTTAACGCCGACTTCGACGGTGACCAGATGGCCGTTCACGTTCCGCTAAGCCAAGAGGCGATAGCCGAAGCGAAAATATTGATGCTTTCATCAATGAACATCTTGCTTCCTGCTTCCGGTAAAGCGGTTACCGTACCTTCGCAAGATATGATTCTTGGTCTTTACTATATGACTAGAGAAAAAACGACTGCAAAAGGCGCACACAAACTATTTGCAAACATAGACGAGCTTAGGTTGGCATTGGATATGGACGCAATCGACGTACAGGCTCCTATAAGAATAAAAATAGACGGCAAAGTATGTACAACGACGGTCGGTAGAGTTCTTATTAAATCAATTTTGCCTGATTATATAAGCGAAGATCTGTGGAATAAGACGCTAAAGAAAAAAGACATCGGCACTCTTGTCGATACGGTGTTCAAAAAAGGCGGCTATCAAGATAGCGCCAAATTCCTAGACAATCTAAAAAATCTAGGTTTCAAACACTCCACAAAAGCCGGTATATCTATCTCTATGGCGGATATGCTTGTTCCTGAAACAAAAGAGGGTCTTGTTGATGAGGCAAAAACAAAAGTTAAAGATATTCAAGCGCAATTTGCCCAAGGTCTTCTAACAGAGCAAGAGAGATATAACAAAATTATCGACGTTTGGACTGATACAAACTCTAAGGTTGCCGCAGAGATGATGGAAAAAATCAGCCTTGGCGGACAAAGCTTTAACTCTATCTTTATGATGGCTGACTCGGGTGCGAGGGGTTCTGCTGCACAGATTAGACAGCTTGCCGGTATGAGGGGTCTAATGGCAAAACCGGACGGCTCGATTATTGAGACGCCTATTACGTCAAACTTTAAAGAGGGTCTAAACGTTCTTGAGTACTTCATTTCTACGCACGGCGCTAGAAAAGGTCTTGCGGATACGGCTCTTAAAACGGCGAATGCGGGTTATTTGACAAGAAAGCTGATAGATGTTTGCCAAAACGTAAGAGTTACTATCGATGATTGCGGTACTCACGAAGGTGTTGAGGTATCTGCTATTACGGTGGGCGGCGAGCTTATTGAGAGTCTTGAGGATAGAATCGTAGGCAGGGTTCTTGCGGAAGACGTTATCGATCCTATTACGAACGAGATACTATTCTCCGAGGGTACGCTGATAGGAGAGAGCGAAGCTGATGTAATCGCCGATGCTGGTATCAAAACCGTTATTATTAAAAGCCCTATTACGTGTAAGGCTGAGAAAGGTATATGCGCAAAATGCTATGGTGAAAACCTAGCAGAAGCCAAACTTGTTAGACCTGGTGAAGCTGTCGGTATTATAGCCGCTCAATCAATCGGTGAGCCTGGTACGCAGCTGACATTAAGAACATTCCACGTCGGCGGTACGGCGTCAAGAACGCAAGAAGAAAAAGAAATCGTCGTTCACAAAGAAGGTTTTGTAAGATATTACAATCTAAATACATACACAAACAAAGAGGGCAAAACGATAGTTGCAAACAAAAGAAATGCGAGCGTTCTTTTGGTTGAACCTAAAATCAAAACGCCTATCTCCGGTACTCTAAAAATAGAGACTATCCACGATGAGACGGTTCTTGTTGTTGAGAGCGCAACAGAGTCTCATAAATATATTGTTAGAAAGGCAGATATCGCTAAGCCAAACGAGCTTTCGGGTGTCGGTGGGAAGATAGAAGGTAAACTATACATGCCTTATCCAAGCGGCTCAAAAGTAGAAGAGGGCGACTCAATAGTTGAGCTCATCAAAGAGGGTTGGAATGTACCAAATAGGATTCCTTATGCCGCTGAGCTTATGGTTGCGGACGGTCAGCCTTGCCCTATGACTATCAAGGCGTCGGAAGAGGGTACTTTGAAGTACTACTTCCTAAAAGGCGACTACCTTGAGAGAAATCATGACATAAAAGACGATTATGAGGTAACTGAGAAAGGTCTATTTGCGGTAATAGCCGATGAAGACGATAGACAGGCGATTAGGCACTATATTCCAAGAGGCTCCGTAATCAAAATAAAAGACAATGAAAAAGTTACGGCCTCCTCGGTGATTGCACAACCAGCAGAAACAGAGCAGATAGTAATAGCGGAATGGGATCCATACTCAAATCCGATTATTGCAGAAGTCGGCGGCGTTGTTCATCTAGAAGACATTATACCGGGCGTTACTGCGTCTGAACAATTTGACGAACTAACCGGTCAAAGTAGGCTTGTTGTTAATGAATATTACCCGAGCGGCTACAAGCCTGCCATAGTTGTTGCCGGCGCCAAAGGTGAGCTGGTCAGATACTCTCTTGAAGCAAAAACTGATATTCTCGTGCAAGAGGGCGCAGAGGTGGCAGTAGCTGATATCCTTGCGAAAACTCCAAAAGCAGTAGCAAAAGTTAAGGATATTACGGGCGGTCTTCCGAGAGTTTCCGAGCTATTTGAAGCAAGAAAACCAAAAGACCCTGCGGCTGTTGCAGAGATGGACGGTATCGTTTCAATTAAAAAAGGCGTTAGAGGTAAAGAGAAAATCACCATCACTAATGAGTTTGGCGATTTTGTAGAGTATCTTGTCGATGCAAGCTCTCAAATTCTTGTCTCGGATGGCGAGTTCGTACATATGGGTGAGAAGCTAACCGATGGTACAGTATCGAGCCATGATATATTTAGAATAATGGGCAAAAAAGCGCTTCAGCAATATATCGTTAGCGAAGTTCAACAAGTTTATCGAAGACAAGGGGTTACTATTAACGACAAGCATATTGAAGTCGTTATTAACCAGATGCTAAGACAAGTAAAAATCATAGATAGCGGAGATACAAACTTCATCTCCGGCGATATGGTAAGCCTTGCTAGATTCAATATAGAAAACGAGAGAATTAAAAAACTCGGCGGCAAATCGGCTAGCGCAACACCTGTTCTTCTGGGTATTACAAGGGCTGCTATTAGCTCCGATAGTATTATATCCGCAGCTTCATTCCAGGAGACTACGAAAGTACTAACGGAAGCTTCTATAGCAGGTAAAATGGATGATCTTGAGGATCTAAAAGAGAATATCGTACTTGGTAGGATGATTCCTGCTGGTACCGGTCTATATGTATCGGAGAAGATACAAGTAAAAATAGAACACGACTAAAAAAACTAAACTTACAAACCTCTTAAGAGATTTGTAAGTGCTTTTTTTGTAAAATCGCCAAAATTTTTTTCGCAAAGGAATTTCAAAAGTGCCAACCATTAATCAACTAGTTAGAAGAGAGAGAAAGAAGGTGACTGTAAAGTCTAAATCACCTGCTCTTGCAGAATGCCCACAAAGAAGAGGCGTTTGCACGAGAGTTTATACTACAACTCCTAAGAAACCGAACTCAGCTCTTAGAAAAGTTGCAAAAGTTAGACTTACGAGCGGATTTGAAGTAATAAGCTATATCCCGGGTGAAGGCCACAACCTGCAAGAGCACTCCATCGTACTTGTAAGAGGCGGTAGGGTAAAAGACTTGCCTGGTGTTAAGTATCACATCGTAAGAGGTGCACTAGATACGGCTGGCGTTGCAAAACGAACTGTTTCTAGATCTAAATACGGCGCAAAAAGACCAAAAGCCGGTCAAGCTGCAGCAGCCGGCAAGAAAAAATAATCAATCTTAAAAAAGGAAAAGTATGAGAAGAAGACGAGCTCCGGTTAGGGTAGTTTTACCAGACCCAATCTATAACAGTATTGTTGTTACTAAGTTTATTAATAAGCTTATGTATGACGGCAAGAAGAGTGTAGCTCAAGCGATTTTTTACGAGGCGCTACAAATAGTAGAGAAAAAAACTGGCGAAAAAGCGATTGAAGTGTTTGAAAAGGCTATGGATAACGTAAGACCTCAAGTTGAGGTTAAAAGTAGAAGGGTTGGCGGCGCCACATACCAAGTGCCTGTAGAGGTAAGCCCTAAAAGACAGCAGTCTTTGGCTCTTAGATGGCTAATAGACTACTCTAGAAAAAGAAATGAAAGAGGCATGGCGAATAGACTTGCTGGCGAATTCATAGATGCCGCTAACGAAAAAGGCGCTTCATTCAAGAAGAAAGAAGATACTTACAAAATGGCGGAAGCTAACAAAGCCTTCTCACATTACAGATGGTAATCTAACTTTTAAAGGCAAGGGTGTAATGCCCTTGCCTTTTTTAGTTTATATACTTTACAACTTCACAAAAATCCAACTTTTAAGGAACTGAAAATGTCTAGAACAGTCCCATTGGACAAGATTAGAAATATCGGTATCGCTGCTCACATCGATGCCGGAAAAACTACTACAACAGAGAGAATTCTATTTTATACCGGTATGTCCCATAAAATAGGTGAGGTTCACGATGGCGCCGCTACCATGGACTGGATGGAGCAAGAAAAAGAGAGAGGTATTACGATTACTTCTGCGGCGACTACTTGCCAATGGAAAGATATCCAAATAAACATCATCGACACTCCGGGGCACGTTGACTTTACAATCGAAGTTGAAAGGTCTATGAGGGTTCTTGACGGCGCTGTTGCTGTTTTCTGTGCTGTTGGCGCAGTTCAGCCACAATCTGAAACTGTTTGGAGACAGGCAAATAGATACGGCGTTCCAAGAATTATCTATGTAAACAAAATGGATAGAACTGGCGCCGACTTTTACAATGTTATTAACTCTGTAAAAACAAGGCTAAAAGCTAATCCGGTTCCTCTTCAAATACCAATCGGCGCCGAAGAAAACTTCCAAGGTATCGTTGACCTTGTCGAAATGAAAGCCTACACTTGGAGCGGCGAAATCGGCGCAAAACCTACTGTCGGTGAGATACCTGCAGAGCTTAAAGAAAAAGCGGCTGAGTATAGAAAGGCTATGATTGAGGCTGCAGCGGAGTCTGATGAAGAACTTATGATGAAATATCTTGAGGGTGAAGAGCTAACCGAGGAAGAGATTATTAAGGGTATAAAAGCTGGATGCCTTGCTATGACCATCACGCCAATGCTATGCGGTTCTTCGTTTAAAAATAAGGGAACCGAAAAAATGCTTGATGCGGTTATAACATACCTACCATCACCAACTGAAGTTGCTCAAATAAAAGGTATCGATCCAAAAACTGAAGAAGAAGTAACTGTTAACTCTACCGATGAAAACTTCTCCGCTCTTGCGTTCAAAATTATGACTGACCCGTTTGTCGGTCAGCTTACATTTGTAAGAATTTACTCCGGTAAACTAGAAAGTGGTAGTTATGTTCTCAACTCTACAAAAGGAAAAAAAGAGAGGGTAGGCAGACTTCTAAAAATGCACGCCAATAAAAGAGAAGAGGTAAAAGAACTTTACGCCGGCGACATCGGCGCCGTAGTTGGTCTTAAAGATACACTAACCGGTGATACGCTATGCGATGAATCTCATCCGGTAATTCTTGAGAGAATGACATTTCCAGAGCCGGTTATCTCTATTGCGGTTGAGCCAAAAACAAAAGCTGACCAAGAGAAAATGGGTCTTGCGCTTAAAAAACTAGCGGAAGAGGATCCAAGCTTTAGAGTAAGCTCTGACGAAGAGACAGGACAGACTATAATCTCTGGTATGGGCGAGCTTCATCTTGAGATTATTGTTGATAGGATGAAAAGAGAGTTTAAAGTTGAAGCTAATGTCGGTAATCCGCAAGTTTCATATAGAGAAACTGTTAAAGGACCTATTAAAGCTGAGCATAAATACGCAAAACAGTCAGGCGGTAAAGGTCAATACGGCCACGTCGTTATTGAAATTGAGCCTCTCGAAGCCGGCAAAGGTTTTGAATTCGTCGATGCAATTAAAGGCGGCGTAATTCCTAGAGAGTTTATTCCAGCTGTCGAAAAAGGTATTAGAGAAACTCTTGCGGGCGGCGTTCTTGCTGGTTATCCGTTCGTTGATGTTAAAGTAACACTTACATTCGGTTCTTACCATGATGTCGACTCTTCTGAACTTGCGTTTAAACTTGCGGCGTCTATGGCATTCAAAGAGGGTACAAGAAAAGCCGGTATTGCGCTTCTTGAGCCAATCATGAAGGTTGAGTGCGAAATGCCTGAGGAGTATATGGGTGACGTTATCGGTGACCTTAATAGAAGAAGGGGTCAAATTCAAGAGATGGACGAGAGAAATGGCGTAAAAGTCGTTACTGCAATGGTTCCGCTCTCCGAAATGTTCGGTTACTCTACAGATATTAGATCTATGACTCAAGGTAGAGGTGCATACTCTATGGAGTTTGACCACTATGAAGAGGCTCCTAGAAACGTAACCGAAGAGATTGTTAAAAAACGAAACGCTTCTTAATTTTTGCTACATAAAGGCCGCTTTTGCGGCCTTATTCCTCTCTTATTTGCTTTTTCTTATAAATTTAATTACAACTTTTACATTTTTTAATACTATATTTGCCTATAATTGACCCATAATATTACATGCTCCATGTTTTTAGAATGCGACTATAGTAACACTCTCTAATTTTGCTTTACTGCATACTTTATAACACTATTTGACATTTTTTATTTATAATGTATTCTAAGTCTGCAATGATAACAATACTCT
>JAEMQC010000098.1 GCA_022758985.1 Campylobacteraceae bacterium | reverse complement strand
TAAGAAGAAATATTAGCAGTCTAGAGGCTGAAAGTATAGTCCCCAAAAATAGACAGGTGGTAGTAAAAAAGAGTAGCTATAAAGTGGTTTTGTTTGAAGATAAAGGGTAAAGTCTCTAGAACTTACCCTTTGGTCTCTATGAGTCTTCTGTTTGCATAGATTGAGTTTATGAACGCTACGGTTATCGGGACTATGGCTATCGTAGTTACTATAAACGACGGTAAATGAACGAAGATTTGCACTATCATACTGGCGGCAAGCATACCTATCGACCACATTGCGCCATGCTCTAGGTATCTACACTTTTGCACCGTTTTTCTGTCGACCAAAAGTAGAGTCAATGATCTGACTGCAAAAGCGCCTATGCCAAGTCCCACCATCATAATTACGATATTTTGAGTAACCGCAAACGCCCCTAGCACTCCGTCAAACGAGAAAGAGGCATCGATAAGCTCAAGATACATAAAAGACGCAAAGCCGCCTTTTAGCGCATTGGCTTGCACCTGCTTGCTAACACCTTCGAGTTCGCTTTCGCTCTCGTCTTTGCCCTCTAACATACCTCTGATTAACTCTATGATCACATATAGCGTTACGCCATAAACCATTCCGAGAACTATCTCCGATTTGTCGATGGTAAGGACTCTATCTCCGGCTAATACCTCTTTTGGTGCAAAATAACCTATGATAGACATCGTAATCATTACGGTTGCGATTTTTATCTCGCCGAGAGATGCCCATTTTGCCGCCCTCTCTTCTATGAATGCTATCCAGTGAATCTCTCTCTCCTTGTCAAAAAGAAAGGTCAGAAATACCATTAGAAGAAAAGTTCCGCCAAAGCTCATTAGTATGTGATGAGAGTTTTGTATTATCTCTTCATATTTAGCCGGATTGTTGACCGATAGCGTAAACGCTTCTATAAAGCCTAGATCCGTCGTCGTATATACTATGAGTATAGGGAAAAGTAGTCTCATACCGAAAACGGCAATAAGTATACCCCAAGTGATAAACATCTTTCTCCAGAATAGGGTCATGTTTGCCAAAATTAGCGCGTTTATAACGGCGTTATCGAATGAGAGGGATAGTTCGAGGACGGAGAGGATGTTTGTCTGGTAGACGCCCATCCAACCCGCATAAAAATAAATTGCTACGGAGCCCAGTATTGCTGCGACAAATACGTAATAAAAATAACTAATTGCCGGCTTTTGCTCCATTATTTACCTAGTTGTGCTTCTATTTTTGCAAGATTTTGCCATGTGCTAATTATTGAATCCGGATTTAGAGATATCGACGTAATCCCTTCTCTTACCAGAAGTTCTGCTACTTCAGGGTAATCAGAAGGAGCTTGTCCGCATATACCTACATATTTACCTGCTTTTTTGCACGCAGCTACCGCCATTTTTAGCATTCTTGTTACAGCTTCATTTCTTTCGTCAAAGATATGCGCTACAAGCTCACCGTCTCTATCTACGCCAAGCGTTAACTGCGTAAGGTCGTTTGAACCTATTGAGAAGCCGTCAAAATCTTTTAGGTATTCATCTGCAAGTATTACGTTTGACGGAAGTTCGCACATAACATAGACTTGAAGACCATTTTCGCCTTGCACAAGACCGTTTTCTTTCATGATGTTTAGAACTTTTCTGCCTTCCTCAGGTGTTCTAACAAATGGAAGCATTAGTTTTACGTTTGTTAGACCCATTTCGTCTCTTACTTTTTTAAGAGCTTCGCACTCCCAGTCAAATGCCGGTTTGTAGCTATCAGAGTAGTATCTACTAGCGCCTCTGTATCCTATCATCGGGTTTTCTTCGTGCGGCTCGTATTCGCTTCCGCCGACCATTCTTTTATATTCGTTTGATTTGAAGTCTGAAGTTCTAACGATTACAGGTTTTGGGTAGAAAGCAGCGGCTATCATACCGATACCCTCAGATAGTTTTTTTACGAAGAAATCTTTTGGATTTTCGTATCCGCTGATTATCTCTTTGATTTGTTCTTCATCTTGAATACCTGTTTTGCCGTTATACATATCTACAAGGGCAAGTGGGTGAGCCTTGATGTAGTTGTTGATAACAAACTCCATTCTCGCAAGACCTACGCCGTCGTTTGGAAGAGTTGAGAAGCCGAACGCTTTAGTCGGGTCGCCCACGTTCATATATAGTTTTGTTTTTAGCTCAGGGAGATTGCTTAGGTCAATTTTTTCAATTTCAAAAGGGAGTATGCCTTCGTATACATACCCATCTTCACCTTCTGCGCAAGAAGCTGTGACAAGCTGACCGTCTTCAAGCAAATCGGTTGCGCCTACTGCGCCGACTATTGCAGGAACGCCAATTTCTCTAGCGACGATTGCAGCGTGGCAAGTTCTACCGCCCCTGTTTGTGATAACGGCAGCGGCTTTTTTCATCGCCGGTTCCCAATCTGGGTCGGTGTTGTCGGTTACAAGTACTTCGCCCTCTTGGAATTCGTTGATTCTGTCTAGCGTTTCGATAATTCTTACTTTTCCGGCGCCTATTTTCCCACCTACGGCACGACCAGTTACAAGAAGTTTTTTGTCTTCTTTTTTTGCTCTTAGGTGGTAAGTCTCTATGCTATTTGCACCTTTTTTGGCTTTTTGGCTTTGAACGGTCTCAGGTCTTGCTTGAACAATGAATATATCGCCGCTGATACCGTCTTTTGCCCATTCCATATCCATTGGTCTATATTCACCGGCCTCTTCGCAGTAGTGGTTTTCGATAATTACGGCATATCTTGCAAGCTCCAGTACCTCTTCGTCTGTCAGCGAGAAAGAGTTGAACTCTTCCGGAGTTGTAGGGATGTTGTGTGTTAGGTGTTTGTGGCTGCTGCCAGGAGCGGAGTAAACCATTTTTATATGTTTATGACCAAGTTGTCTTTTTAGGATAGGTTTTTTGCCCTCACCCAGCGTCGGCTTAAATACGTAAAATTCGTCAGGGTTTACCGCTCCGCCGACAACGTTTTCGCCAAGACCCCAAGCGGATGTGATGAATACCGCATCTTTAAATCCGGTCTCCGTGTCTATTGAGAACATAACGCCGCTTGAACCCTTGTCCGAACGTACCATTTTTTGTATACCGACCGATAGCGCTACCTGGAAGTGGTCGAAACCTCTCGAGGCTCTGTAGCTGATCGCTCTATCCGTAAATAGTGACGCAAAGCATGATTTTACGTGATGGATAAGGCTTTGCTCGCCCTGGATATTAAGGTATGTATCTTGTTGTCCGGCAAAAGAAGCATCCGGAAGGTCTTCAGCGGTTGCGGAACTTCTTACCGCTACGTCGGCCTCTTCCATGCCGTACTCTTTTGAAAGCGTGTGATACGCTTCGACTATCTCATCTCTAAGCTCTTTAGGAAGCGGAGTTCCGAATATCATATCCCTGATTTTTTGGGCTCTTACCCTTAGAACGTCGATATCCGTCGTATCTACGTCTTTTAGTAGGTCTTTTATCGGTTCTCTCAGATTTGCACTGTCAAGAAGCGACCAGTATGCTTCGCTCGTAATCGCAAAACCGTTTGGTACTCTAATTCCTTTTGGTACTAGTAGCTGGTACATCTCGCCAAGACTTGCGTTTTTCCCGCCGACTAGACTTACGTCGCTATTTCTAAGTTCCCCGAAAAATTTAATCCACTTCATAAAAGCTTGTCTCCTAAAGAATAATGAAACTTGCGAAAGTTTGGATTATATTAGCATTATTTGCTTTTATTTAGGCTAAAAACGGTTATTCTTTAAGCAATCTGTTTTTAGTCGTTTTTCTGTATTATTGTGCGAACTTTTTTCTATTTTAAGGACTTAAACTTGGAAAATCTAGAGGCTCTACTCAAATCCCACAAGCTAACTAACGAAGATTACGACCATATCAAAAAGATACTAGGCAGAGAACCGAATCTTGTCGAACTAGGTATTTTTAGTGCTATGTGGTCCGAACACTGTAGCTATAAATCATCAAGAGTTTACCTAAAAGGTTTTCCGACCGAGGCTCCGTGGGTCATTCAAGGTCCTGGCGAAAACGCAGGCGTTATAGATATAGGTGACGGCGATGCGGCGGTGTTTAAGATGGAGAGTCACAACCATCCAAGTTTTATAGAGCCCTTTCAGGGTGCGGCTACGGGTGTCGGCGGGATACTAAGAGACGTATTTACAATGGGCGCCAGACCTGTTGCCAATATGAACTCTCTAAGATTTGGAGATATATCTGACAAAGGCGAACAGGGCAAGCTACATAGACATCTTCTAAGAGGTGTCGTCGAGGGTATATCAAGCTACGGCAACTGTATGGGTGTTCCTATGCTTGCGGGCGAGACTACGTTTGATGAGTGTTATTCTGGAAATATTTTGGTTAATGCTTTTACTTTGGGGCTTGTCAAATCTGATGAGATTTTTTATGGAAAAGCTAAGGGAATAGGCAACTCCGTAATATATGTAGGCTCAAAGACGGGTAGAGATGGTCTTGGCGGTGCGGTAATGAGTTCGGATAGCTTTGGAGCTGACGCAAAGACCAAAAGACCAACCGTGCAAGTGGGTGACCCTTTTACTGAAAAACTACTGCTTGAAGCGTGTCTTGAGGCGTTTAAGACCGGTGCCATTATAGGTATTCAAGATATGGGTGCGGCGGGACTTACCAGCTCATCTTTTGAGATGGCGAGCCGTGCCGGTAGCGGTATGGTAATGTGGCTTGATAAGGTGCCAATGAGAGAAGAGGGGATGACCCCATATGAGCTTATGCTAAGCGAGTCGCAAGAGAGGATGCTAATTTGCGCCGTAAAAGGTAGAGAGAAAGAGCTTGAGGCAATATTTGAGAAGTGGGATCTTGATTTTGCAGTAATAGGCGAGGTGACGGATACCGGAAATATGGTGCTTATGTGGAACGGCGAGGTTGCCGGAGAGATTCCGGTTGCTCCGATAACAGACGAGGCGCCTTGCTACACAAGACCGACGTCTGAGCCAAAATACCTATCCGAGATAGCAAATGTGGGTGTGGAAGCTTGCAAAAAAGTTAGCTCGCAAGAGGCGATAGAGAGTTTGCTGGCTCATCAAGAGGTAGCCGATAAAAGCTTTATATATAGCCAATACGACTCAACGGTACAGACAAATTCTATGACCAAAATAGGAAGAAACGATGCCGGCGTTATTAGGGTAAAGGGAACGAATAAAGCGCTTGCCGTGAGCGTGGATTGCAACCCTAGACAAGTTTATATCAATCCTCGTCTAGGTGCAGCGGCGGCTGTCATGGAAGCAGGACGAAATGTAGCAACTACTGGCGCCAGACCACTTGCCATTACCGACTGCCTAAACTTCGGCAACCCGGAAAATCCGGAGGTTATGTGGCAGTTTAAAGAGGCTTGCGAAGGGATAAAGGAGGCATGTCGTGCACTTCATACGCCAGTTGTCAGCGGAAACGTATCGCTTTACAATGAAACAAACAAAGTTAGCGTATTCCCTACGCCTTCTATAGGCATGGTGGGACTACTTGAGGATGCGAACAAACTACTTACAAACGAGTTTAAAAAAGCGGGAAATAGCGTCTATCTAATAGGCGATACGATGAGCGAATTTGGCGGCTCTTTGTATATGAAAGTATTTGGCAATACGGTAGCGGGTAAACATCCGGAAGTCAATCTTTCAAGAGAGCTTACTCTGTGGGATATGATAATAGAGGCTAATAAAAAAGGGCTTCTTGAGTCGGCAAAAGACCTATCGATAGGCGGTCTTGCCGTTGCTCTTGCTAAAATGTGCGCACTTAGCTCTCTTGGCTTTGAAGGTAAAAGCGGATTTAGCGATGAGAGGGATATTTTTGCTGAGAGTTTGAGTCGTGTCGTAGTCGAAGTGAGCAAAGAAAAAGAAGAAGAATTCCTTAGATTTGCTCCTTCGTATGCGCTAAAAGTAGTAAAAATCGGCGAAGTGCGTGAGAGAGATATGAAGCTTGATAGTATTAATTTATCAAGCGAAAAACTTAGTGAGCTTTATTTTGAGAGCTTCAAAAAAATAGTTGAACAGGATTTGTAATCATGAGAGCATTAATTTCCGTATCCGATAAGAGCGGGGTAGTCGAGTTTGCCAAAGGGCTAAAAGAGATGGGCTACAAGATAGTAAGTACCGGCGGTACGCTAAAGAGCCTGACTGACGAGGGGATAAAAGCCAAAGATATCAGCAAATTTACCGGGTTTCCGGAGATGTTTGATGGCAGGGTAAAGACACTAAACCCGATGGTGCACGGCGCCATACTGCATAAAAGAAAAGACAAAGCACATAGGGATACCGCAAAAGAGTTTGGCATCAAGCGAATAGACCTAGTTTGCGTAAACCTCTATCCGTTTAAGGCGACAATCGAGAGAACCGATGATTTTGACGAAATAATCGAAAACATCGACATTGGCGGTCCTGCGATGGTGCGAAGTGCGGCTAAAAACTTTGAAGATGTACTCATTGTCACCGACCCTGCGGACTACGCAAGGGTGCTTCAGGCTATCAAAGAAGGCAAAGATGACTTTGAATTTAGACGAGATTTGATGATAAAGGCGTACGAGCATACTGCGGCGTATGACAGCATGATAGCAAACTACATGAACAAGAGATTTAAAGGCGGTTTTGGCGACAAGCTATTTATCTCTGCCTCTAAGGCTTTTGACACAAGATACGGCGAAAACCCTCACCAAAAAGGGGCGTTGTATGAATTTGACGGCTTCTGGTCAAAAAACCTGAGAGTTATAAAAGGCGAAGCCTCTTTTAACAATCTAACGGACATCAACGGAGCGGTAAAATTGGCGGCAAACTTCGGCGATAGACCTGCCGTATCAATCATCAAGCACGCTAATCCATGTGGCTTTGCGCTCAAAGGCACATTGCTTGAAAGCTACATAGAAGCGCTCAAGTGCGATCCGGTATCCGCATACGGCGGCGTAGTGGCGGTCAACGGTACCGTTGATAGAGAGCTGGCTCTTAAAATCAACGAGACATATATTGAGGTGCTGATAGCTCCGAAAATCACGAAAGAGGCCGTAGAGGTATTTGAAGCCAAAAAAAGAATCAAACTATTCGAGCTTCACGGCGGCAACGGATACCTGCCGAAAATCAAAGATGTAAACGACTTTAGGCATGTAATGGGCGGCGTAGTCGTACAAGATGAAGACGAGGTAAAAGACGAAGAGCTTAAAAACGCAAAGCTGATGACAACAAGAGCTGCCGACGCAAGAGAGCTTATAGATATAGAGATAGCCTATAAAGTAGCGGCTCTAACAAAATCAAACTGCGTCGTATATGTCAAAGATAGCGCCATGGTGGCGATAGGTATGGGTATGACAAGCCGTGTTGATGCCGCAAAAGCAGCTATTAGAAAAGCGCAAGATTTGGCTCTTGATCTTAGAGGCTCGGTGCTTGCTTCTGAAGCATTTTTCCCATTCCGCGACTCTATTGACGCTGCCGCAACCGTCGGCGTATCGGCTATCGTGGAGCCGGGAGGCAGCATGAGGGATGACGAAGTAATCGCTGCGGCGAATGAACATGGTATGGCTATGTATTTTACTGGATTTAGACACTTTTTACACTAGGAAAATGCGTGTTTGATTTAAAAATTCTCTATGCCGAGGATGAAGAGGATATTAGAACGCTTCTCGCCAGAGTTTTAAAAAAGCTGGCAAAAGAGGTTATTGTTGCCCAAAACGGTCTAGAGGCGCTCTCTATGTATAAAGAATGCTCTCCTGATATTATCATCACAGACATCAATATGCCGAAAATGAGCGGCTTTGAAATGGCTGAGAAAGTCAGAGAGAATAATAAGCTAATACCGATAATCGCCGTAACAGCTCATAACGATACGGAGCACTTTATGGACGCCATAAAGCTTGGCGTTACCAGCTTTCTTGTAAAACCGGTAGAGATATCGGAGCTCCAAAGAGTGCTCACATCCGTTGAGCAAATAGTAAATCTTCAAAGAGACAATAGGCAAAAAAGCGCTCTGTTGGAGCAGTATAAAAGCGCCGTTGACAGCTCAAATCTTGTCTCAAAGACCGATATTAACGGCGTCATTACTTACGTAAACGACCATTTTTGCAAAGTATCCGGATATACCGTCGAAGAGCTGATAGGCAAGCCGCATAATATAGTAAGACATCCAGATACGCCAAAGTCCCTATTTGAAGAGCTATGGAGTACTATAACTCAAAAAAAAATGTGGCGCGGTAAAATAAAGAATCTTGCCAAAAACGGGGAGACTTATGTGGTCGACACTACGATTTTGCCCATAGTTGACGAAAATGGCGAAATAGAAGAGTTTATATCCATTAGAACGGACATTACGGCTTTGGAAAACGCTCTAATGCAGGCCAAGATTGCGGAAAAAGCAAAGGGCGACTTTTTGGCTGCCATGAGCCATGAGATTAGAACGCCGCTAAACGCGGTGCTTGGATTTACGTCGCTTCTAAAAGAGGTGCAAAGCAAAGCGCTAATGGATGAGTATCTCTCTATTATCGAGTCTAGCGGAAAGAATCTATTGTCGATAATTAACGATATCTTGGACTACTCGAAGCTTGAAAGCGGCTCTTTTGATATCGAGAAATGCGAATTCGAACCTTTGGGCGAATTTGAACCGGTAGTCGACCTCTTTGCCGTAAAGGCTTATGAGAAAAAGATTTTGCTTTTAAGTTTCATAGATCCGAGACTGCCAAAAAAACTTATAGGCGATCCGCTCAGGCTTCGCCAAATACTCTCAAATCTTCTCTCTAACGCTATCAAATTTACGCCGGATGGCAAAGAGATAGAGATCAATATAACCGCCTCGTCCGTGAACGGCGATAAAATAAAGGTATTGTTTGAGGTGAAGGATAGCGGCGTTGGTATACCGCAAGACAAACTAGAGAAGATATTTACTCCGTTTTCGCAAGCGGATGCGGGAATATCAAGAAAATACGGCGGTACCGGACTAGGTCTTTCTATATCATCTAGCCTTGCCTCTATGATGGGTGGCAGGCTTTTGGTTGAGAGCAAAGAGGGGGTGGGTAGCAGATTTTGGTTTGAGATAGATTTTGAAATAGCCGATGCTAAGCCTTCGTATGTATGCGAAAATGCGGTAAAAGCACACGTTGACTCTTGCTTAAATCAGCGTACCGCTCTGCTTTTAACGAGATATCTTGAAGCTGCCGGCTTTGTTCTTTCCGATACTGCTTTTGATGCCGATTTTGCATTTGTGTGTAAGAGCGCAGATAATATGACCGGTAAGCCAATCAAGATATTAGTGTCTGACAGTCCTTTTTTTGCGGGAGAAGAGAATGGTTTTAGGGTTGTCAGACTACCGCTCTGTGCCACAAAAATAAAAAAGGCTATAAATCAAGAGCCTACGACCAAAGCAGAAACGATAAAAGAGCCCAAAAAAGAGTTCAAACAAAAAGTACTCGTTGCCGACGATAATGGTGTTAACCTAAAGCTAATCTCCGTGCTTTTGGCAAAATACAAAATAGAGGCCGTTTTGGCAAAGGATGGCGAAGAGGCGGTATCTTTGTTTGAGCGCGGCGACTATCCGTTGGTATTTTTGGATATTCATATGCCGAAAATGGACGGTATCGAGGCTATGAAGGCTATAAAAGAGCGAGGAGCCCAAGATAGCAAGATCGTAGCGCTAACCGCCAATGCGAACCTTGGCGACAAAGAGAAATTTTTGGAAGCTGGGTTTGATGCGTATCTGCAAAAGCCGATAGACGAGAAGGAGTTGCTCTCGGTTTTGGAGGCGTATCTTGATGGCAAAACATCAGATTATGTCAAGCTACTAGAAGAGAGGCTTGGGCTAGATAAAGAGAGCATAGCGATGCTTCTGGAAGAGTTTGTGCAAAATAGCGTATCTGAAATAGTCGATATGAATACGGCCGTCGAGAACGGTGACCTAGAAAAATTGTTTGAATTGGCTCATAAGATAAAAGGCGCCGCTGCGAATTTGAGGCTTGAAAATATTAGGATGATTGCTATGCAAATAGAGCAAAACGCCTTAAAAGAAGTCAAAGAGTGCGACTATTATAGCCTAATCGAAAGCCTTGATAAAGAGATAGCCTCTATTAACTATAAGGAGATTTAAACTTGAAAGTGAAAATTACGCATACGGACGATAAAACTTTTAATGCCGAGGCCGCTAACGGCTCGTTCGTCATAGATCCATCAAAGGTAACGCCGCTCGAATATTTTGCGCTTGGGCTTATATCTTGCTCCGGCGTAGATATAGTATCTATGGCCGAAAAAAACAAAATTGCCCTGAAAAGCTTCTCGATGGAAGCCGAATATGTCAGAAATGAAGATTTCCCAAAAAAATTCAATGCCGCTGAGTTTATCTACAATGTAGAGTGCGATGCCGACGATACGACGGTTAGAAGGTGGGTTATGGCCAGCGTTGAGACATATTGCTCAACAATGAATAGTGTCAGAAACTGTGTCGACATGAGCTATACGATACTTTTAAACGGGGCAAAGATAGCCGATAAAGTCAAAATAGCTAAAGTCGGCGAAGAGTATCTAGAGGAGGGCATGGACGGTTGCTGCTGCGGCGAGTAACAAAAAAGCAGGCGATTTACATCGCCTTGTGACTCTCCGTCTCGTCTACTAGGTGCGTCCATTTTAATTTTTTGCCGCCAAGAACATGAAAGTGTATATACGGTACCTCTTGCCCGCCGTCTTTGCCTACATTGGTAATCAGTCTATATCCGCTCTCGTTTAGACCCGTTATCTTGGTAACCTCTCTTATTGCTTTCGTCATGTGTATGAGCGCTTCATCTCCTACGTTTTCGAAATCTTTTGAAAAAACCTTAGGTATTACCAGTATGTGTATCGGCGCTTTTGGGTTTATATCGTGAAACGCCAACGTATACTCGTCTTCGTACACTTTCGAGCATGGTATCTCGCCGGCCAAAATTTTATGAAATACCGTCATTATCGAGCTCCTTGTAACAAATTTTGCGCCTATTATAATGAACTCTATAGTAAAATAACATAAACGAACCCCAGAAAAATCAAGGAAATTTAAATTGCAAGATTGGCTAAAAAAGGTAGAGGCCGCAAAAAACCTCGAAGAGCTTGAAAACATCAGGATAGGAGTGTTTGGCAAAAAAGGCTTTTTGGCTGCCGAGTTTCTTAGGATGAAAGAGCTTGACCCTGAGGCGAAAAAACTGCTGGCAAAAGAGCTAAACGACATAAAAGAAAGCGTCGGCAGTGCGCTTGAGGCCAAAAAAGAGAAGCTTGCCGCACAGGCTCTCAAAGAACAGCTTGAAAAAGAGAAGATAGACGTTACGCTGCTTCATACCAAGTCTTCTGCGGGAGCTTTACATCCGGTACTTTCTACTATGGATAAGATGATAGAGTATTTCATCTCTATGAATTTTTCAATAGAGACTGGACCGATTGTCGAAAACGATTTTAATAACTTCGAAGCTCTCAATCTACCAAAACACCATCCCGCCAGAGATATGCAAGATACTTTCTATATGAAAGACTCCATGCTTCTTCGTACGCACACGTCGAGCGTACAGATAAGAACGATGCTCTCTCAAAAACCGCCCATCCGCATGATAGCTCCCGGTGCGGTATGCAGGCGCGATTATGACCTTACACATGTGCCGATGTTTCATCAAGTAGAAGGTCTTGTAGTGGAAGAGGGTGACAAGGTATCGTTTGCCAACCTAAAATCGCTTCTTGAAGAGTTTTTGAAATATATGTTCGGCGATGTAAAAGTGAGATTTCGCCCTAGCTTTTTCCCGTTTACCGAGCCGTCGGCGGAAGTAGACATCTCATGCGTATTCTGCGGCGGCGACGGGTGCAGAGTGTGCAAACACACCGGTTGGCTGGAAGTACTCGGATGCGGTATCGTAGATCCGAACGTATTTAAGGCCGTCGGATATAAAAACGTCAGCGGATACGCATTTGGACTTGGTGTAGAGAGGTTCTCTATGCTGCTTAACAACACGTCGGATATGAGGTCTCTTTTCGAGGGCGATTTGAGACTTATGGAGCAATTTGTATGATTTTTACTAGAAGTTGGCTGAGTGAATTTATAGATATTTCAAAAATAGAAGATAGCGATATTCTTGACATCCTAAATAAAATAGGCCTTGAGGTCGCTGGATATAAGAAACTTGAGATACCAAAAGGCGTAGTCGTTGGGAAAATAGTAGAGTGCGAAAAGCATCCGGATGCCGATAAGTTGTCGGTGTGCAAGGTGGATAACGGCAAAAGCGTACTGGATGTCGTATGTGGGGCAAAAAACGTAAGAAAAGACGCTCTTGTGGCTCTTGCTACGATAGGTGCACATCTTCCGGGTGGTATTGTTATAAAACAAGCCGCACTAAGGGGTGTTCAAAGCTATGGCATGCTTTGTTCTAGCGCCGAACTCGGTCTCCCAAAAGTCAATGGTGGCATTATGATACTAGACCATAGTATCGACAAGATAAAAATAGGCGAAGAGCTCTCCAAACTGCCGCAGATAGCCGATAGTATATTCGAGATAGAGGTCACTCCAAATAGGGGTGATTGTTTGAGCGTAAGAGGCATAGCTAGAGAGCTAGCTGCATATTACGGTCTTGAGCTAAGAGAGTGCGATGGCAAAAAAACAAAAGAGAGCGAAAAAGGGATAGGCAGGATTTTATCTTTGCACTCTCATCCAAAGACTACGGCAAACGCCGCTTTTAGAGTTCTTGAACACTCCGAAGCGGTAGCCGAAGAGACCTTTCTTGTCGATTATAGGCTTGCGCTTGTCGGCGAAACACCGGCAAAAGATAAACTAAAAAATCTTACCAGTTATGTTTCGCACGCAGTCGGCGTCAATATCTCTTTTTTTAGCGAAAAGGCGTTTGCTCAAACTGACGGCAAAATGGATATTCATCTCGACGTATCAGAAAACGGCATAGAGCAGATAAGGGGCAAAAAAAGCGTACTCTCCATCGGTATTAAGCAGGCTCCAGATTCAGAGCCGCAAGAGGGCGATCAAAATATAATCGTTGCGACTACGTACATTAGTCCTGCCGTGGTACAAAAAGTGCAAAGCGAGCTCAAAGAAAAAGATGACGCTCTGTTTTATAGAAGCTCTAGAGGTAGTGAGCCAGATCTTGTAATGGGGCTAAACTACGCATCAGAAATTATGTCTGAGTATTATGGCTTTGTTTTTTATGCCGGATATGCAGAGGATTTCAAGCCCTTGAGCAGAGAGCCGATAAAGGTAGATATAAACAAGATAAACACGATAATAGGCGCTACACTTGATAAAAATCACATAGTTACGCTCCTTAGAAAGCTATATTTTGGCGTAACAGTAAACGCAGAGTTTGACAGTTGTGCCGTTGAGATTCCAAGCTTCAGGCATGATATAACAAACGTCTATGACCTCTCGGAAGAGATAGTAAGAATCAAAGGTATCGATACGATAGAGTCTAAGCCGCTAGAACTTACGGAGTCTATTAGAATAAACGACGCTATGAGAGCATATAGATTTACCAAAGAGCTAAGACAAAAAGCGGCGTCAAAAGGCTTTTTTGAGACCGTTCACTTTATATTTGCAGATAGAAATTTGCAGGATAAATTCGGTTTTGCGAGCCTGAAAGAGGAGCTTGAGATTTTAAATCCGATTACCTCTGAGCTGAATACGCTTAGAAGCACACTTCTTTTAAATCTTCTAAGTTCGGCGTCTAAAAATGCGAAAAATTCTCAAAACAGAATAGCTCTATTTGAAACCGGCGTTATTTTTGACGAAAACAGAAACGAGAGAAATACGATAGGCTTCGTATGGGCGAATGATGTCGAAAAAGACTCTATTATAAATGCGGGAAAACCAAAAGTCATAGATATGCAGACGTTTGTATCCAAGCTTGCCGACATAATAGGCGACTTCCAGCTTACGCCATACGAGACCAAAGGCAGCTGTTTCTTGCATCCATATCAAGCGGCGCACATAGTCCAAAACAAAGATATAGTAGGCTTTGTCGCAAAACTCCATAAGTACGCCGAAGAGTTTTTTGAGCTTAAAAGCTGTTTCGTGGCGGAGATAGAGCTGTCTAAACTTTCTAGCGAGCACAAAAAAGCAACTGATTTCTCAAAATTCCAAAAAAGCGTTAGGGATTTGACTCTTGCCGTATCTAGAGATTTTTCGTACGCTCCGATAGAAAAATGTATAGCCTCGGTCAAAAACCCTCTGCTAAAAAGCTTCTATCCGATAGACCTCTATAAAGACAAGGAAAATAGCAAAGAGATGAGTTTGACTATCAGATTGGTATTGCAATCGGATGAAAAAACGCTTGATGAAAACGATATACAAAGCGTTATGGTGGAAGTTCTAAGCGCCTTGCAAAGCAAGCTACATATGGGACTAAAACAGTGAGCGCAAAAGAGTTCAAAAAGGGGCTAGAGGTCTGTGCAGGTAGTGCGTTTGAGATTGAGATAGACGCTATCGCAACCGACAAATCGATATCGCACAGATGCGCTATCTTTTCGCTACTTTCAAATAAGCCGTCAAAAATCAAAAACTTCCTAAAAGCGGAAGATACGCTAAATTCGCTAGGCATTGCCGCAGCTCTTGGCGCAAAAGCCCAGTGGGAGGGCGATACGTTGACGATTACCCCACCATCATCGCTTAGCGAGCCGGATGATGTATTGGATTGCGGCAACTCTGGAACTACGATACGCCTTATGTCCGGCTTTTTATCTTCAATAGACGGTTTTTTCGTGCTTACTGGTGATAAATATCTAAGAAGAAGGCCGATGAAAAGGGTAGCTGAGCCGCTCAGAAGCGTAGGCGCAAAAATAGACGGCAGAGACGGAGGTAACTTTGCCCCTCTTGCTATTAGGGGCGCAAAACTAGACGGCATAACGTTTGATAGCAAGATTTCGTCTGCACAAGTAAAGAGCGCTTTGATACTAGCCGCCCTAAACGCAAAATCACCGTCCGTAATAAGCGAACCAGAACTTAGCCGCGACCACACCGAGAGAATGCTGGTCGGTATGGGTGCAGATATAAAGGTTGCGGATAAGATATACGTATCGCCTATGAGTAAGCCGCTAGAGCCTCTTAATATGAGTGTTCCCTCAGACCCGTCAAGCGCTTTTTTCTTTGCCGTGGCGGCCGCCATTACTGAAGGCGCCAAGGTAACTCTTAAAAATCTGACACTCAATCCCACAAGAGTAGAGGCCTTTGTCGTCCTCCAAAAGATGGGAGCAAAAGTCGAATTTGTTGAAAAAGAGAACGTGTATGAGCCGATAGGGGATATTATTGTTGAGGGCGCAAAGCTAAAAGCCGTAGAGGTAAGCGAGAATATATCGTGGCTAATAGACGAACTTCCGGCGCTCTCTATCGCAATGGCGGTAGCCGAAGGTGAGAGCGTCGTCAAAAACGCAAAAGAGCTTAGAGTAAAAGAGTCGGATAGAATTACTACGGTTATGACAAACTTAAGAGCTTTCGGCATAGAGTGTGAAGAGTTTGAGGACGGTTACAAAATAAGAGGTGGAGAGTTAAAAAGCGCTCACGTTACTAGTTTTGGAGACCATCGCCTGGCTATGAGTTTTGCAATAGCCTCGCTAAAATGCGGCGGCAAGATAGACGGTTTCGAGGCGGTGTCGACTTCGTTTCCAAATTTTGTACAACTGCTGTCAAAAATCACGCAAGTAAGAGAGTATGAACTATAAGCTGGCCTCTAGTTACGGATTTTGCTTTGGTGTTAAAAGAGCTATCAAGATAGCCGAAAATACGCCACATAGCGTGACGTACGGTCCGCTTATCCACAACAAAATGGAGATAGATAGACTAAAACAGCATTTTAACGTCGGTCTTACGGAGGAGTTTGGAGAGCTTTCAAAAGAGAATACCGTCGTAATAAGGACGCACGGTATCCAAAAACACGAGCTTGACGAGTTAAAGAAGAACGACTTTAACGTTGTAGACGCTACATGTCCATATGTTACCAAACCCCAAGAGATCTGCGAGAAGATGAGTAAAGAGGGGTATGACATCGTAATATTCGGCGACAAAGTTCACCCGGAAGTAAAGGGCGTTATGAGCTACGCCGAAAACATGGAGAGGGTTTTTGTCGTTTTGGATACGTCTGAGTTAATGGGGGCGGGGCTTAGAGAAAAAGTCGCTGTAGTTTCGCAGACTACTAGAAAATTTAAAGAGTTTATGCAGATAGTGGAGTGGCTTCTCTCTCGTTCAAAAGAGGTTAGAGTGTTTAATACTATATGCAATGCGACCGGCGAAAACCAAGAGGCTGCGGACGAGCTCTCAAAAGAAGCGGATATTATGCTTGTCGTAGGCGGCAAAAACTCATCAAATACAAAGCAGCTGCTCGAGATTTGCAAAACAAATTGCAAAGAGAGCTATTTGGTCGAATCTGCGGAGGATATCGAAAACGGCTGGTTTGACGGTAAAAAACTATGTGGAATAAGCGCCGGCGCATCGACTCCTGACTGGGTTATCACCGAGGTGGTGGAGAAAGTCAGGAAGATTTAAGTAAACTAAAGCAATTATAATAATAAAAACACAAAAGGAACATTTATGATTCAAGGGTCGGTAGGTTTTGAGGAAATAGGCGAAGAAGAAGATTTTGCAAAGCTTCTGGAGGAGTCTTTTAGAAACGAAAAAAGCGAACGCATAGTAGAGGGCATAATCGTTGAAATAAAAGACGATTACGTCACTGTTGACGTGGGTAAAAAAATAGACGGAAGAGTGCCTATTTCTGAGATTACTGCCAATGATGGAACTCTCAAATTTAAAGTCGGCGATAAAATTCCAGTGGCTATTTCGGGACAAAAGAACGAAAGGCCGATTATCTCTTATAAAAATGCGGTCAAAAAAGAGCTGCAGACCTCTTTTATTGAAGCAAATAAAGATTATGAAGAGAGAGAAATAATCGTTGAGGGTAAAATAGTCAGAAAAAACAAAGGCGGTTTTATAGTCGAGAACGATGAGGGGGTAGAGTTTTTCCTTCCTAACTCTTTGGCTCTTATAAGAAGAGAAGAGAGTGACGTAATAGGCAAAAAAATAACAGCCGCCATAGTAAAAATAGATGACACTAACGGTTCAATCGTTCTATCTAGAAAAAAAATCCTGAACGACAAAAGAAAAGTCAAAAAAGAGACCATTAAAAAGCTAGTAGACGACGGTGAAATAGTGGAAGGCGTTGTCAAAAAAATTGCAAGTTACGGTATGTTCGTCGAGGTTAACGGTGTAGACGGCTTGGTGCACTACAACGAGATAAGCTTCAAAGGACCTGTAAATCCGGCTACCCTTTATAATGTAGGCGATACCGTAAAAGTCAAAGCAATAAATTACGATAAAGATAAAAAACATCTGTCGTTTTCTATCAAAGCCGCTACACAAGATCCGTGGGAAGATATCAAAAACGAACTAGAAGTCGGCGATGCCGTAAAAGCAGTGGTTTCAAATATAGAAAACTATGGTGCGTTTTTGGATATAGGCAACGACATCGAAGGTTTTCTTCATATCTCCGAGATCTCTTGGCAAAAAAACATCAAGCATCCTAGTGAAGTTATAAGCGTAGGACAAGAGCTAAATGCTGAGATTATAGAGCTTGATGTTGAGGCTAGAAGACTGAGGTTATCAGTAAAAAGACTTATGCCAAAACCTTTTGATAAATTCTCGTCAGGGCATACGGTAGGTCAAAATGTAAAGGGCGTAGTTACTTCTATAACCGATTTTGGCGCATTCGTAAAAATAGGCGAAGTTGAAGGTCTGCTTCATAACGAAGACGCCTCTTGGTTTAGGGATGAAAAATGCAAAGACATCCTCAAAAAGGGCGACGAGATAGAGGTAAAGATAATAAAAATAGACCCTGAAAAAGAGAAAATATCTCTAAGTCTCAAAGAGCTAAGCGAAAATCCAGTAAAAGCTTACGCAAAAACACATCAAGTCGGCGATATAGTAAAAGGTAAAATCAGGGATATAAAAGAGTTTGGCGTATTTCTTGAGCTTGCAAGGGGCGTAGACGGGCTAATAAGAACAGAAGATCTTTATCCCAAAAAAGCCGCAGAGCTCGTGATAGGCGAGGAGATAGAGGCTGCCCTTACTATGCTTGACGAAGGCAAAATAAGACTATCTGTCAAAAGAGTCCAAAAAGAGAAAGACAAAGAGGCTCTTGAAAGAGTAAATAAGGGCAGCAGCGAAGGCTCATTCAACGATACGCTAAAAGAGCAACTAAAAAGCTAACTCTAAATGAAGGGACCCAGACTTGTACTTACCGTATGGAGTCTGCTTTTTGCAGCAGGTGCGGTAGGTACCTATTTCTACATCAAAACATCATCGACCCCCGTTTTTTCCGTTATTTCCGCAAAGAAAAAAGATGATGGCAGTATAGAGCCTTCCCGAACAAAAAGCTGGTTTAGTCGTATTGCAGAAAAAGAGCCTACGGACTTATATCCTGCGACAGAAGTGGCTTTTGAGCTTGACATGGGCGACTTGAAAGCTTTGGGTAAAGAGTTTTACTATATACTTGGGGTCTCAAAACTCAGCGAAGATAAGTTTAGGATTGTGGAAAAAAAACTAAACGATTTGAAACTTCTGTATAGCGTAAAAAAAGAGGGTGACCAATTTAGCGTCAATATATCTTTTAAAGATAAGGCGTCTATGCAAAAAGTGGCTGAAGAACTTAAAAACTCGCTTTAGGAAGCTGACAAGGAATTAAAATGGCAAGAATAGTCGTATGCGACCATATACACAAAAAAGGTCTTGAAATTCTGGAAAACGCAAAGGATATAGAGTATATCAATATTGCGAACGAACCGAAAGATAAAGTACCGGAACTAATCAGGGGTGCGGATGTCGTAGTGACGAGAAGCTCCACCGATGTCGATACAAAATTCCTTGAGGGCGCCGACAAATTAAAAGCTGTTGTTAGGGCTGGAGTCGGCGTGGATAACGTGGATATAGAGAGCTGCAGCAAAAAAGGCGTTATCGTTATGAACGTGCCTACTGCAAATACGATAGCGGCGGTAGAGTTAACGATGGCTCATATGTTAAACTGCATGAGGGCATTCCCATATGCACACTCCCAACTAAAAGACAAAAGGATCTGGAAAAGAGAGGACTGGTACGGTAGAGAGCTATACGGTAAGAAACTCGGGATAATAGGTTTTGGTAATATCGGAAGTAGGGTGGGCATCAGAGCGCTTGCGTTTGGTATGGAAGTGGTTACTTATGACCCGTATATCAAGCCTAGTAAGGCTACGGATCTCGGTGTGGCATATACTACAAATTTCGACGATATTTTGGCTTGCGACATAATCACCATACATACGCCGAAAAACAAAGAGACTATAAATATGATAACCGCAAAAGAGATAGCGAAAATGAAAGAAGGCGTAGTGCTAATAAACTGCGCAAGAGGCGGGCTATATAACGAACAAGACCTGTATGAAGGGTTAAAATCCAAAAAAATATCTTTTGCGGGGATAGACGTATTCAATAAAGAGCCGGCTACGGACAATCCTCTTCTTGATCTTGACAATATCTGCGTAACGGCTCACCTTGGCGCAAATACGCTGGAATCACAAGAGAAAATAGCAATAGAGGCTGCCACAAACGCCCTTCAAGCGGCAAGAGGTATTGCGTATCCAAATGCGCTAAACCTTCCGGTAAAAGTTAGTGAGGTGCCTGAATTTGCGCTTGCATTTTTGGAACTTGCTCAGAAAATGGCGTTTTTGGCTTCTCAAATCAACAAAGGCGCAATCGAATCCATCAAAGTTACAGCGGAAGGTGAAATAGCCGCATATCTTGAGCCTCTGGCTACGTTTGCAATAGTCGGTGCGGCAAAACAATCCGTCGGCGAAAACGTGAACTATGTAAACGCAGCCTTTTTGATGAAAGAGATGGGCGTAGAGGTGGTTACGCAAGAAGAGAAAAACAGGAGCGGCTACAAAAACAAAATAGGCGTTAAGCTGACTACGGCCGGCGGTGCTACGGCCAATATCTGCGGTACGATGTTTGACGAGAACACCGCGAGAGTTATGAATATCAACGGTTTCGAAGTGGACGTGGAGCCTAAAGGCAAAATGATATTCTTCAAAAACTCCGATGTTCCGGGTGTTATCGGAGACGTAGGTACGACGCTTGCAAAACACAATATCAATATAGCCGACTTTAGGCTCGGTAGAAACCAGAATAAAGAAGCGCTTGCCGTTATTATCGTAGACAATGATATAACAAACGACGTTATAACCGAGCTCGGTAAGCTAAAAGCCGCAATTAGCGTAACTTACGCAGAGATATAAAACCAAAGCTTGTTCAAGCCGCCGCTAAAAGATAAGACCTATTTTTTCGGCGGCTGCAACGGTTGCGTAGAGTGCTGCAAATACCCCTTCATTCCTCTGGTGCTTGACGATTTCAAGTTTGTCCACGAATACTTTCCTATAGTTTTTGCATATATAAATAAAGAGCTTAGAGTACTCATTTTGCTAAGCGACGGCGAAAAGTGCAGATACCTCAAAGACGGTATTTGCTCGATATATGAAAATAGACCGCCTTCATGCAAAATGTATCCTATATCGCCGTTTTTCGGCTCTTTGCTGCTTGACTATTCATGCCCTTGTGTGGGCGATATGGGCGCTTTTTTGATTAGAAATGGCGAAGTCGGAGAGAGTAACTATCATGAGAGAGTCGACGATTTTGAAGAGAAACTGGCGGCGACCTCGGAGTTTTTAGTGCATGCCGAGCCCAATCTAAAAAATATAGGAAGTTTTAAAGATATTCAATTATTTGTGCTTGGCGGCGATCTTGACGAATATGCCGAGTTTGTAGATATGCATCGAAGGTCGCTTAGTTTTCTCGGTTTTTAGTTCGCCTCTGTCGCCCAAAACTACTCGAGGCGCTATCCCAAAATGAAAAGTTTCCTAGAAGATTGGTAC
>JAEMQC010000135.1 GCA_022758985.1 Campylobacteraceae bacterium | reverse complement strand
CAACATATATGCTAAAAGATTTTTCCAAAGTACTTACCTTTTTGACGGTCGTTAGAGAGAGAAGTTTTTCAAAAGCGAGCGCCAAAATGGGAATATCGCAGCCGGCGGTTACGCAGCAGATAAAATTTATTGAAGAGTATATGCAGACAAAGCTTCTGGATAGAAAGAAAAACGGTATAGTGCTGACAAAAGAGGGTGAAGAGCTCTATAGGATTGCACAAAAATTGGAAAAATGTATACAAAATACAGAAAAAGAGATAGTGAAGATAATAAATAAAGAACTAAATTTTATTATCTCCGCTTCGTACACTATAGGAAGTTATATACTTCCTAGCTATTTAAGCGACATCAAAGAGTCGATTGCAAATGAAGTATTTATCAATATAAAAAAATCGGCGGAAGCGATAGACGATTTGGTTTCCGAGAGAGCGGACATAGCGCTAATCGAGAGCCCGCACTTTAAAGAAGGCGTTATTTATAGGGAGTGGATGGAGGATGAGCTGGTATTTTTCAGCAACACGCCGCTCCCAAAATATATCAAGCCTTCAGACCTAAAAAAATACGCCTGGGTCTGCAGAGAAGAAAATTCGCACACCAGAAGGGTTATGGCGGAAGTATTTGGAGAGCTTGCTCTTGCGTGTTCAGAAGATTTTGAGATGAGATCGGTTCTTAGCGACTCCACCGCCGTTAAGCAGACTATTTTGAAATATCCTACCGACGCTAAAAAACCTGTAATTGCCGTAATGTCGAGATTTGTTATTGCGGATGAGGTTGAAAGAGGCGTATTGTTCGAGGCCAGACTAAAAAGTAGAAAGATAAAAAGAAAGCTTTATATCGCCTACCTAAAACAAGACAGACATAATGCCTTCGTAGAAAACGTAGTCAAGTATCTACAGAGTATCAAGCTGGCTCATAGCTAAACTATTTTAAAAACTTCTTATTTTCTGGTCTACTGAGGAGTTTTTCCATCGACCTATCTGCGGTGGAGATCTCCGGCTCCTTTGTTTTTTTAACTTCTTTTTTTGCCCTCTGTCTTCCGGCGCAAACATTTATGTACACAGGCGTATCTTCTACTACTATTTGAATAATGTCTCTAAGCTCTATAGCAACAAGGGAAGCATAGTTGTCTGGTCCAAATCCAGCCTCAAAAAAAAGTGTGCCGCCATCGTCGTCTATGTAAGCGCTCTCGAATGAATAGTTAGAAAGCACAAAAAGCGCTATCGGTTTTATATTTTTTTTTATCTCCGGCGGCAACGGCGGCTCAAACAATACCTCTTCTGTGCTACATATTACGCCAAACTCTATTCCGTTTTCAAGCATAAATGCGACGTTTTCTCTGGTATTTTTTTCCATCATGTCACAAAATCTGTCGCTGCCAATTAACTTTTCTAGCATTACTACCTGCCGCTTTTTAGTGTGTTTTGGCGATTTTAACAAAAAAAGCTAAAAACCGAGAAGCATCACGGAAAAAAGAGCCTCGACCTCCGCATTTTCAAAAGATACGGTGTCTCCGCTTTCAAAAAAATCGGCTATCTTTTGCCTATTGAAGCCCGGCTGAAAGACGCATTTTTCATGAGACGGCAAAAAGCCTCTAGCTAGTGCGATATTATCGGTTTTATTAAACTTTTTGCCGCAAAAAAAACATTCGGTATGATCGTGGAAGCGCCCCTCTGTTTTTAGCATGGCTATGTAGCTTTCAAGAAGCATTCTTTTTGCGGAACCTCTGGATAGTTTGGCCGCCACAGAATCTAGCATATGAAAATAAAAACCGCCGTGTTCGTTCACCTCTTTTAGGTGTTCTCCGAGTAGCGCACAAAAAGATTGCCAAGCAAGCAGCTTGTTTCTATCCTGTAGCCATGAATATCCTAGGTGGGTGACGTCGCGAAGCCTTAGAAGCGTTCTGTTTTGGATGGATTCAGATGCGAAGTCTATCTTGTAGCCTAGATTTATAGAGGAGTGTCTTGCGCCGTAAAAGCGGTACATCGTCTTTATTTTACTCTCCGTGAGTACGGTTACCAGAAGGTCTTCTTCCTTAACTTTTCTAATTGCTAGTACGAATCCCTGCATTTTTCTCCGTAAAAAGCCAAAATTTCCGCCGATTTATAACTATTTTACCCGTTTTTTTGTAAGATTTCGCATTTGATTTTTCCGAAAAAAATTTTGGAATAAGCTCTAAGGAAACATAGATGGATTTGCTCTCTTCTTTTAAGGACAACTGCGGCTTTGGGGTGCTGGCAAGCATCAAAAATATACCCGATCACAAAATAGTAGAAGACTCTATAACTGCTCTAGAGAGAATGATGCACAGGGGTGCGATAGCGGCTGATGGCAAAAGCGGCGACGGAAGCGGGCTTTTGTTCGCTATGCCGGCGGAGTTTATGAGCTATGCCGCAAAAAACGCAGGATACGATCTGCCTGAGAAATTTGCGGTGGCGCAGGTATTCTTCACAAATGAACAACAAAAAGATATTTTTAAAACAAAGTGCGAAGCTAACGACCTTAGCGTGCTTTTTTATAGAAAAGTTCCGGTAAATACGGATGCTCTTGGTAAACAGGCGCTTGAGATGCTGCCTGACATTGAACAGGTGTTCGTTGTGCCAAACTCTCTTATGTCGGCAAAAAGATTTGACGCTCTTTTGTATCTGACTAGAAAAGAGATAGAGCACTCTATTGATGACGAAAATTTCTATATCTGCTCTTTTTCGAGCAAGGTGATTAGCTATAAGGGTCTTGTGATGCCTACCCATATTAGGGAGTTTTTCAAAGACCTTACAAACAAAAAATTCAAAGCCTCTTTTGCGCTTTTCCATCAAAGATTTTCTACAAATACGCTTCCTAAGTGGAGACTGGCGCAACCTTTTAGGACGCTTGCCCACAACGGTGAGATAAACTCAGTAGAGGCTAATAGATATAACGCCGTAGCAAAAAGCGAATCGCTAAAAAGCGAAGTGTTTACCGACGAAGAGATAAAAAGAATTCTTCCGATACTTCAAGAGGGAAGCTCTGACTCTGCGAGCCTTGACAACTTCTTTGAATTTTTGACGATAAACGGTTTTGACTTTTTCAAGGCGGCAAGAGCGCTTATACCAGCTCCTTGGCAAAACGCTCCGCATCTTGACGCAGGGCTTAGAAGTTTTTACGAATATAGCTCAACATGCTTCGAAGCTTGGGACGGCCCTGCTGCCGTTACGCTAACGGACGGCAGATATATAGGGTGCGTGCTTGATAGAAACGGACTTAGACCGGCAAAATATATCATCACGAAAGATCACAAAATACTTATAGCCAGCGAATACGGCGTACTCGACATAGATGAAGACAAAATAGTCGAGAGAGGCAGGCTGCAAAGCGGTCAGATGATAGGCGTAGACCTGAAGTTCGGAAAAGTGCTCAAAAATGACGACATTAACGAATATCTCAAAAACTCTAAGCCTTATGCGAAGTGGCTAAACAGACATATGATACACATGCAGGAGTTTCTCGACTCTTCTAATGAGAGCATAGACTACTCTTGCGACAATCTAGTAGAAAAACAGCTTTATTTTGGCTACAACTACGAGCTTATAGATATGGTTGTCAGACCTATGATGGAAGAGGGGAAGGAAAATACCGGTTCTATGGGCGACGACACCCCGCTTGCGGCGTTTAGCAAAGAGTTTAGACCGTTTGGCGACTACTTCAAACAAAAATTTGCGCAAGTTACAAATCCGCCTATCGACCCGATAAGGGAAAAAGTCGTTATGAGTCTTAACACCGGTTTTGGCGAGATACACAATATACTTAGCGAGACGGAAGAGAACGCAAAGAGAATCAAGACCTTCTCCCCGCTTCTTAGCAAAGACAAGCTAGACGTACTTCTAAGTTTTGGAGACGAAAAAAACCCTAGATATGAAGCTTGCTATAAGCACAAAACATTCTATACGGTTTTTGAAAAAGAGCTGGAAGCCGAGCTTGATGCGTTTGCCGCCGAGGTCGTAAAAGCGGTAAAAGATGAAAAAATCAGAATAGTGGTACTAGACGATAGAGCCGTTGACAACAGTAAAAAAGCTATACCTATGGCGATGGTCGTCGGACGCTTAAACTCTGTTTTATTGGAAGAGAGTGTAAGACATCTTGTCTCTATGGTTTGTATAACCGGTGAAGTGTTCGATTCGCATACTGCGGCGGTATTGGTAGCGTATGGCGCCAGCGCTATCTATCCGTACCTTTTGTATGCAACCGTATATGATATATGCAAAAGTAAAGAGCTTAGCAGATATCAAACCAGAAAATCGCTCAAAAATACGCACCACGCCATAGACCTAGGTTTCCAGAAAATACTCTCCAAAATGGGTATTTCTACCATTGCATCATATAGAAACTCGGGTCTTTTCGACGTGCTAGGGCTTTCAAAAAATATAGTTAGTAAATGTTTTGCGGTTTCTCACTCTCCGATAGGCGGTCTTGATTTTGCCGACATCGGCGCAAAAATAGAGGCTAGACACCACGAGATATATAAGAAAAATACAGCCAAAAAGATATTCCCTCTTGAAATCGGCGGCTTTTATAAGTTTAGTCTAGGGAGTGAATACCACGACTACTCGCCGTCCGTAATATATGCTATGCAAAAAATGGTCGAGACTGGCGATAAAAGAGACTATGAGCACTATAAAGCCCTGATTAACGGCAGAAACCAAAAGATGATCAGAGACTTTTTTGCCATATCTTCCGATAGACAACCTATAGATATTAAAGAAGTAGAGCCGAAAGAGGCGATATTCAAAAGATTTTCTACGGCTGCTATGAGTCTGGGTTCTATAAGTCCTGAGGCGCACGAAGCTATGGCCGAGGCTATGAATAGAATAGGCGGTATGTCAAACTCCGGTGAGGGCGGTGAATCTCCTGAGAGACTAAAATCCCCTATGAATTCGAAGATAAAACAAGTTGCGTCAGGAAGATTCGGTGTTACGCCGGCATACCTTAGAAGTGCAACCGAAATCCAAATCAAGCTTGCACAAGGCGCAAAACCGGGCGAGGGAGGTCAGCTCCCAGGTCACAAGGTGACGCCTCTAATCGCAAAACTTAGATTTACCGTGCCTGGCGTTACGCTAATATCGCCTCCGCCGCACCACGATATTTATTCTATCGAGGATTTGGCTCAGCTGATTTTCGACCTAAAACAGGTAAATCCAAAGGCGAGGGTATCTGTAAAACTCGTTTCGACGGTAGGAGTAGGTACGATTGCTGCTGGCGTAGCAAAAGCGTATGCGGATAAGATTATTATTTCAGGCGGCGACGGCGGTACGGGCGCTGCGCCTCTAACCTCTATAAAGTTTGCCGGAAATCCTTGGGAGATAGGAGTAAGCGAAGCCCATAACGCCCTAAAAGTAAACCACCTAAGAGAGTTTGTAAGCCTAGAAACAGACGGTGGTCTAAAAACAGGTCTAGACGTAGTAAAAGCAGCGCTTTTGGGCGCCGAGACATATGCGTTTGGAACATCATCTTTGGCAATTTTGGGATGCAAGATACTTAGGGTTTGTCACCTAAACAGATGCACCGAAGGTATTGCTACGCAAGAAGAGGAGCTGAGGGCGAATTTTAGGGGAACTGCGGATAAGATAGTGCAATTCTTTGAATTTTTGGCTGAAGATATTAGAGAGATATTAGCCTCTATGGGTTATAAAAGCCTTGACGAGCTGATAGGCAAAAGCGAACTTCTAAAGGTGATAGACGGAGAGTTTGCGGCCAAATTCGACTTTAGCAGCATACTTAGAAAAGTGGATGGATTTGACAAGTGCCAAAAGCCTTCAAACGAGCCGTTTGACGACAACGAGTTTGAAAAAGAGATACTTGAAGAGATAAGACCTACGATTAAAAATCCCGACAATAAGATAGTGGTAGAAAAAGAGATAACAAACCTAAATAGAAGCTTCGGCTCTCTTATAAGCGGTGAAATCGCTGAATATTACGGCGATAAAGGTCTGGCTGACGGCACTATATCCATAAAACTGCACGGTATAGCCGGACAGTCTCTGGG
Source organism: Campylobacteraceae bacterium (assembly GCA_022758985.1). GTDB lineage: Bacteria > Campylobacterota > Campylobacteria > Campylobacterales > UBA6016 > UBA6016. The sequence continues at coordinate 15,696 of JAEMQC010000135.1, read as the reverse complement.
CGCATTCCTAAACAACGGCGTGTCAATATATCTTGATGGCTATGCGAACGACTATGTATGTAAAGGTATGCACGGCGGAAAAGTGGTTATTACTCCAAAGCTTTCCGGTGAGCAGTTTGCAGCAGCCGGTAATACTTGTCTATACGGTGCGACAGGCGGTGAACTATTCGTAGCCGGCTCCGTGGGCGAGAGATTTGGCGTTAGAAACTCAGGTGCGCTTGCCGTAATAGAGGGAAGCGGCGATCATGCTTGCGAATATATGACTAGGGGTACTGTAGTAATCCTTGGTAAAACAGGTATAAACTTTGGCGCCGGAATGACCGGCGGTATTGCTTTTGTATACGACAAAGACAAGGAGTTTATCGATAAGCTAAACGGCGAACTAGTGTTTGCCCAAAGGATAGATACGGACGATAGCGACGAGGTAAGACAATATCTAAAACGTATACTAAAAAAACACTATGCCGAAACGAAGAGCGAAAAAGCGCTAAACATACTTAACGACTTTAGACAAGAGGTAAGATACTTCTGGCTGGTAATGCCAAAAGATATGAAAGCCCCTCTAAATCCTGAGGAAGGTAACTAATAACATGCAAAGCTTTTTGAAAAACAAAAGAGTAGAACCGAATAAAAAAAATGTTCTAGAAAGACTAAAAAACTTTAACGAAATTTATGAGAGATACGACGTTCCGTCTGCAAAAACGCAGTCCGATAGATGCGTTCAATGCGGTATTCCTTATTGCCACAACGGTTGTCCTCTTGATAACTATATTCCGCAATGGTTGAAATTGGTCGCCGGTAGTGATTTGAAATTGGCGTTTAAGATGAGTAACGAGTCTTCGCCTTTTCCTGAGATTATGGGTCGCGTTTGTCCGCAAGATAGACTTTGCGAAGGAGCTTGTACGCTAAACAAAGATTTTGGCGCCATCACTATAGGCTCCATTGAGACTTTTATCACCGAAGAGGGCTTTAAAAACGGGCTTGGTGTAGAGTTTCCGGGAATTACAACCGACAAAAAGGTAGCGATAATAGGCGCCGGTCCTGCAGGACTATCGGCCGCTACATTCTTGCTTAGATATGGAATCAGGGCGGACGTATATGAAAAAGAGGCTTTTGCCGGGGGGCTTCTCGTTTGGGGTATACCTAGCTTTAAGCTTGATAAGTCGGCGGTGCTTAGAAGAGTAGAGATGCTAAAAAGCGCCGGCATGAACCTTTTTACAAACAAAGAGGTGGGAAGAGATATAAGCTTTGACGAGCTTAGAAGTAAGTATAATGCAGTATTTATCGGTATAGGCGCCAAAAGAGGAAATAAAGCTGGCATAGGCGGAGAAGACGCAAACGGCGTATATCAGGCCATGGAGTTTTTGGGAAGCGCACAGAAAAAAGAGATTGAGCTTGCGCAAATAAAAACGATAGACGTAAAAGACAAAAAAGTAGTTGTAATAGGTGGCGGCGATACAGCAATGGACTGTGTCAGAACTGCGCTAAGAGAGGGTGCGAAATCTGCGCTTTGCCTTTATAGAAGGGGCGAAGAGGGGATGCCTGGAAGCAAAAAAGAGTTTAAAAACGCTAAAGAAGAGGGCGCAGAGTTTAAATTCTTCTCCTTGCCAAAAGAGATAGTCGTCGACGGCGGTAACGCAAAAGCGGTAAAAGTAGTAAAAACAACAGTGCAAAAAGACGGCGGTAGAGGTAAGCTAGTAGAGGTAGCTGGAAGCGAAGAGATTGTCGAAGCGGATATCGTAGTATTGGCTCTGGGCTTTTCGATGGATGTTCCGGCGTTTGTACCGTCTGCCGGTATAAAAACAGACGAATGGGGTCAAATACTGGTAAATAAAGAGTATGAGACGAGCCTGGATGGCGTATATGCGGGGGGCGATTGCTACCGCGGCGCAAATCTTGTCGTAAACGCAGCGCTTGACGGAAGAGAAGCCGCAAGAGCGATAGCGGACAAGCTGCTGGGGTAATTTTGGAGTTTTACGAGGCTTGCGTCCTGTCGTCAAAAGAGTTTCTGGAGAGACTAAAAACATATAGCCTTACAGAGCTTACCGAAAAATTCGGCGTAGGCGAGGGCGGCGACAAGAGCATGAAAGCCGACCTTTTGTCGGAGGAGATTTTTGCCCGCAATCTATCTTCGTTTGGCAGAATATACTCCGAGGAGAGCGGATATATAGGAAGCGGCGAAAAAACGATATACCTAGATCCGCTTGACGGAAGCGATAATTTTGCCGCCGGACTCCCGTATTATGGCGTCAGCGTTTGTTTGAGTGAGGGCGAAAAGCCGCAAAAGTCGTTTGTTTGTAACTTTGCAAATGGAGATTATTTTTATAAAGAAAATGCGCTCGAACAAGGGAATATATATGAACAGCCGATATTAACGGTGGATAGGCCGTTTTCTTCTTTGGCTATTTTTGAAAAAGCGTACGCAAATCCAAAGGTTGCCGATGCGCTACATAAAAACGGTATAAAGTTTCGATCTCCTGGGGCGCTAGCTCTATCCCTCTCATACTCTAGATGCGCCTCTTTTGCCTTGTTTATGGGCAAGTTAAGAATTTTTGATATAATTGCGGCGCTATATTTTTTGGATGATATGTATATATACAACAAAGACGATACTCTCTTGGTGTCGCATGATAAAAAAATTTTTGAAGAAACTTTAGAAATAGTATTAAGAGCAAAGGAAGAGCAAGATGTTCTTTAGCGACATAGTAAGTAAAATAAGAAAAGAGAGACCTACTAAAAGCGAGGCTCCTTCCCACTGGATCAAATGCGAGAGCTGTCAAGCTCTGATGTATTTCAAAGAGATCGCTGCAAAAAGATACGTCTGCCCAAAATGTGGATACCATATGAGGCTTTCTGTGGAGGATAGAATCGAGATACTATGCGACGAGGGAAGCTTTGTCGAGATGGATAGAGGTCTGTCGCCTGTAGACCCATTAAATTTCGTAGATAAAAAGTCTTACAAAAAAAGAGTTGAAGAGAATGAAAAAAAAACAGGCAGAGCAAGCTCCGTCGTTAGCGGCGAGTGTACGATAAACGGCATACCTGCGGAGGTGGCAATATTCGACTTCGGATTTATGGGTGGAAGTCTGGGCTCCGTAGAAGGCGAAAAGATAGTTAGAGCCGTGGATAGGGCTATAGCCAAAAAGTGCGGCGTAGTTATAGTATCCGCTTCCGGCGGGGCTAGAATGCAAGAGAGTACGTTTAGTCTTATGCAGATGGCCAAAACATCTGCGGCGCTTTCAAAGCTAGCAAAAGAGAGGTTGCCGTTTATATCAATATTGACGGACCCTACGATGGGCGGCGTAAGTGCGTCTTTTGCGATGCTAGGCGACGTCATTATAGCCGAGCCTGGAGCGCTTATCGGATTTGCCGGACAAAGAGTTATTAAGCAGACAATAAATGCGGAATTGCCGGAAGGATTTCAAAGAAGCGAGTTTCTTTTGGAAAAAGGGCTTATAGATATGGTTGTAAAAAGAGACGACCTTAAAAAGACGGTATCAGACCTGCTTCTTTATTTCGGAAAATAAGACTTTTGAAGGTCAGGGTTTTTACTATAGAAAAAAGCGAAGATAAAGATATAGAAGCGATGCTAAAAGATTATCAGAAGATGTCTAGGAAGTTTTGTTCGCTGGAGTTCGTAAAACTATTCGACAAGTCCCTGGCCGCTTCCCAAAAACAGGGCGTAGACGCCGCAAGGGAGTCTTATGAGAAAGCCTATCTGCCTTATTTTGAAAACTCATATAACATAGCATTGGCACAAGAGGGCAAGACGATGGACAGTCACACTTTTAGCAGGCTGTTCGACAACCGTTCGCAAATAAATTTTTTTATAGGCGGAGCTTACGGCTTTAACGACTCTTTCTTAAAAAGAGCGGACAGCGTAATAAGTCTTAGTCCTTTAACATTTTCGCATAAGCTTGCGAAACTGGTGCTTGCAGAGCAGGTTTTCCGTGGCCTTGCAATAAAAAACAACCATCCATATCATAAATAAGGGGTCCTTTTGAAAGCTAAAGATTTGGTGTATTTTGAAGAGATACTAAGCGAGAGAAAAAAACAACTCCAAAAAAATATAGCCTCATTCGCCGACGAACAGGCCGGAACGCAAAAAGATGACTTGAAAGATGAGGGCGACTTGGCGTCGGCTAGCGGAGATGCGGTAATATCTGACGCAATCATAATGCAGCAAAAAAAAGAGCTTGAAGAGATTGAGTACGCTTTAAAAAAGATAAAAGACGGTAGCTACGGCACTTGCGAAATGTGCGAAGACCCTATAGGTCTTCCTCGTCTTAAAGCGAAACCTTTTGCAAGATATTGTATAGTTTGCAGAGAGATCGTAGAAAAAGAGAATAAAGCAAAAGGTAAATAAATGAGTCTAAAAAACTACACACTATTTTCTTTTCTGTATGTTTGTCTGGTCGGGCTGATAGCTATGTTTAACGTAGCCGGCGAGTATAGCTTCTCGTTTTTGGGATGGACATATACGCTTCCATCGGCCGTATGGGTGGTAGTACCTCTAATACTGTTTTTTGTAGCAACTATTGCGCATATGAGCTATTACGGGTTTATTAACTATCTAAAAATCAACTCTTATAAGCATGATTATGAGATGCTAATTGAGCAGATATCGGCTAAGTTTTTGGGGAACGAAGAGGAAAAAGAGTATAAAAACCAAGAGTTTAAGACGCTTGCCGATTTTATTATCCAATGCGATATAAAGCCAAAAAGCAGATTTAAACTAAATATCCCAAAAATAGACAAGATTGCCGAGACAATACATAAAATAGAGGATTTGGGCGAGTATGTAGATATATCAAAATATAGACTCTCTAAAGAGAACTCATTGATGCAAAAAAATCTTGAGAATAGAATAGCCGTAGAGCCAAAATATTCGCAAGAGGTACTAAAGTCTTGCGACAAACTGACGCCGCTTTGCCAAAAAGCTTTTGATACGTATGTAGAGTTTGGCGACCTAAAACAGATTAAGAAGTTGGATATTACGCCGACGAAAGCTATCGCTATCAAACTTATAACTAGATTTAGCGGCTCCGATGAAGAGTATGAACTTGATAAGGAGTATGTAAAAGAGCTTTGCGCAATTACCAAGTTTGCAAAAGAGGACTATATAGCGCTTGCCAAAGCACTTATCAAAAAACTAAATCCGGATGAGACGCTTGAACTCTTCTTTATACTCTCAAGGGACAATATAGAGGCAATTGGAGCCTATATCTATGTAAATCTAGAGCTTGAGGTGATAGATAAGGCAAAAGAGTTGTTAGCTCAAAGCGGTGACGATGAATTCTTGGAATTTAAGGCGTTCTTGTGTCTAAAAGAAAAAGGCAAAAATCTAAGATTGTCAAGCTTTTTAGAAGCATTGCAAAAGTAAAAATCGCAATATGAAACTCTCGTTTGGTCCAAACTTCACGGTGTTGGCCCCTCTTGCGGGCTATACCGATCTTCCCTTTCGCTCGGTAGTAAAGAAATTCGGCGTCGATTTGACCGTTAGCGAAATGATTAGCTCCAACGCCCTAGCTTATGCCAGCAAAAAGACAAAAAAACTTGCCGAAAAAAGCGAAAGAGAGACCCCTTATTCAGTTCAGATAGCCGGATATAAAGAGGATGTCGTAAAAAGAGCCGTAGAGGTTCTAAACGACATGGAGGGCATAGATATCATAGACCTAAACTGCGGCTGCCCGGCGCCAAAAGTAGTCGGCAACAATAGTGGAAGCGGACTGCTAAAAGATCTTCCTCAGATGTCTAGACTTATAGAAACTATCAAAAAAACCTCAAATAAAGAGTATACATCGTGCAAAATCCGTCTTGGTTTCGAGGGTAAGCACGGCGTCGAGATAGCAAAGATATGTGAGGATAGCGGCGCAGACTTCATAGCAGTGCACGGGCGTACGAGGGCTATGAAGTTTGGCGGTGAGGTGGACTATGACGCTATAGCCGAAATAAAGGCGGCAGTTAATATTCCGGTTATCGCAAACGGCGACATAACGAGCTTCGAAAAAGCAAAATACGTATCAGAGCTCACCAAATGCGATGGTATTATGATAGGCAGAGCTGCGATAGGTAATCCGTGGATATTCTATCAGATAAAGCACGGCAGGGCGGAAGTGCCAAGTGAATTAAAAAGAGAAATTATCTTAGAACATTTTGACGAGATGGTAAACTTTCACGGCGAACGCGGCGTAATTATGTTTAGAAAACATCTGCACACTTATTCAAAAGGTATCGAAGGCGCAGCGTCGTTTCGTGTGCTTGTAAACAAAATAGCAGATCCCAGGCTGATGAGGGAGCATATCAGAGAGTTTTTCTCTATCTAGTAGTTTCCTTCCGCCTTCATCCGGTATTCGTCGAAGTTTGAGAGTTGTTGCTGCGGCTTTAGAAATTCGCTCAGCTTTCGTTCGTTCTCCGCCATAACTTTTCTAAACTCGTCGTTTTGCAAATCGGCATCTTCGGCATAGTATCTGTCTACTACCGCATTCGTATTGCCTACCAGTAGCAGGTATCTGATATTGTTATATTCGACCAACATCAGCTTATTGTTTGGGTCTAGAAAGCTTTGCGTTATTACGTTTACCTCGTCGTCCTTTTTTGCGGGCGTGAAGTTTTTAGGCAGTAGCCATCCGCCTTTTGAAGCGCCATTATTGTTCGCAAATCTCTTTTTAACGTAAAACATTACGGCAACCAGGAACGCCAAAAATGAGACGACTACGATATAGCGCCAGCTTACTTCGCTATCAGCCTGAGTCTTTGGAAGTTCGGTAGATACCGGTTTTGGCATCGGCGTTGCATTGGCTTCTACGCTCTTTTGCGGCATAACGGCTTTAGGCGTTATTTTGAGCTGCAGCTTGTACCCGTCGTTATTTTTTAGGGCTTCAAAGCCTATCTCTTTCTTGTTTTCAAAAGCTAGCTGTACCGCCGTAGGACCGTCTTTTAGCATCGTAACTCTTGAAATCAGAGGGTTTTGAGAGAGGGCTACGTCTTTTTTTGAGTCTATGGCTATCCCAGATATTTTGAGCACTACGGCTTTTTCGGTAGCGTTTTGCTCTATAGCGCCCTCGAAAGGTGCGTCAAAAGAGAGGTTAATCTCGACGCTCTCGCTGTTTTCGTTTACGCTCATAGAGAGAAGGCTTGCCGCAAAAACATTCACCATCAATGCAAAAAACAAAACAAAAATTCTCATTATTTCTCTCTTGAAAAATATTCAATAACGGTTTTAGAGTCTAATATCTCGTTTACCCTGATGGCGAGGTTTTTTTCATACACCATAATCTCACCTTTGCCGATAATACGTTGATTTATAAATATCTCGACAGACTCACCCGCAGGCTTTCTCAGGTCTATTATGGAGCCCTTTTGCAGCTTTAGTATCTCTGCCAAGCTTAGCTCTACCGTCCCGAGATATGATGAAAACTCGACTTGCATATCGAGCAGACCGGAGTAGTCAATGAGTAGCTCTTCCGCTGTAAAGACTCTTTCCTCTTTCAGGCTTTCAAAGCTTTTGGAGAGCTCCTCGTCATTTGCCTCTTGTAGGCCCAGACTCTCTAGCGCGTCTTCTTGCATTTAATCCCTCTGCGCATTTTTAACTATTTAGATTGTACCAATTTAACATAAATTTTTGTGCCAAAAAGGTATAATTGACTCCTTTTTTAGAGGGATAGATGGATATTTTTTTGGTTACGACCGGGCTATTTGCCGGAATACTCAGCGGCTTTTTTGGTGTCGGCGGTGGCACCATTACTGTCCCCATGCTGATTTTTTTAGGTCTTAACATAAAAGAAGCGATCGCAATTTCTGCTATGCAGATGAGCTTTAGCTCCGTTTTTGGATCATATATAAACTATAAGAATTCCGTTTTTGACGCCAGAGCCGCTATGCCTTTTTTGCTTGGCGGCGCTCTTGGCGGAGTGGTCGGCGCTCATTTTACAAAAATGGCGGACGAGAAAACTCTTGCGCTTATCTTGCTTGCGTTTATGGTTTTTGCCATTATTAAGCTGCTTACGTCTCCGGCCGATAGACATGAGTCTCATGAAAAAAAGAGTCCGCCTCTTTTTTTTGCGATAGGCCTTTTTATAGGGGCTCTCGGCTCGTCGGTCGGGATAGGAGGGGCGCTTTTGCTTGCTCCTGTACTTGTTGGCTTTCTTGGATTCGGCCTTAAAAAGGCGATAGGCATTACGCTTTTTTACGTCATATCGACAAGTGTTTTTGCGGCCGCAAGCTTTTATTTGGCGGGCGTATTGGACGTTGCCAAGGGGCTTTTGGTGGCAGTTCCCGCGGTTGTAGGCGTATATATCGGTATATATATGGCGTCAAAAACGCACGCAACAAAACATAAAGGGATGATGTTGGCTCTATATTTTTTTATAACAGGCTCCCTCATATATGAGTTTTTCGTAAAAATATAAGAATAGAAGTTAGAGTATAACAATGGATAAAATTAAGGTGTTCGGCGCCAGAGAGAACAATCTAAAAAATATCAACATAGAAATACCAAAAAACAGACTCGTCGTTTTTACCGGACTATCAGGCAGCGGTAAGTCCACGCTTGCGTTTGATACGCTATATGCCGAGGGACAAAGAAGATATATAGAGAGTCTGTCTAGCTACGCAAGACAGTTTTTGGATAGAGTAGGAAAACCGGATGTAGACAAGATAGACGGCCTAACGCCGGCAATCGCCATAGACCAGAAGACTACAAGCAAAAACCCACGTTCCACGGTCGGTACGATAACCGAAATTTACGACTATCTAAGGCTTTTGTTCGCCCGTATCGGCGTCCAGCACTGCCATCTGTGTGGACAGCCGATAAGTTCCATGAGTGCGCAAGATATTATAAACGAAGTGTTGAAGTTACCGGAGGATGCGAAAATAATGATACTCGCTCCGGTAGTGAACGAAAAAAAGGGGACGTTTGCGGACGAGCTTGAGAAGCTTCGTCAAAAAGGGTTTGTGCGGGTGCAAATAGACGGCGTACTGACAAGACTCGACGAAGAGATAGAGCTTGCCAAGACCAAAAAGCATACGATAAAACTCGTAATAGACAGAATAAACGTTACCGAGGAGAATAAGGCGCGTATAGCCGACGCAGTTGAAAAAGCGCTAAAAGAGAGTTTCGGCGTCGTCGAGATAGAGATAACAAACGCAAAAGAGATAGGAGCAGAAAAACATCATCTGCTTTTTAGCGAACATTCGGCGTGCTTTGATTGCAAGGTATCTTTTGAGCCTCTTGAACCTCTTAGCTTCTCTTTTAACTCCATAAAAGGCGCTTGTCAGCGCTGCGACGGGCTTGGGATGAGGCATACGCTCGACATGGAGAAGATACTGGACGAAGAGCTGAGTATTGATGATGGAGCCGTGAAAATAATGTATGGCTTTAACAAAGGGTATTATGCAAGCCTTCTAAAAGCTCTCTGCGAAGCCGAGAAGATACCGACGAACAAGCCGTTTCGAGAGCTTGAGGAGCATCAGAAAAAAGCGATTTTAAATGGCAGCGGTACCGAAGTATCTGTCAAATTCAAAACATACGACGTCAACAGAAAATGGCAAGGGGTCGTCAAATACGCCTACGACATTTTAAAAGACGATAAAGATTTTGAAAACTATATGAGCGAGAAAAAGTGCGAATCGTGCGGCGGAAACAGGCTAAGACCGGAATCGCTAGCAGTTAGGGTGGCCGGTCTTGGGATAGCTGATATGATAAATATGCCGATTGAAAAGCTCTATCCGATATTCGAAAACTCCGATTTCGACAACAAAAAAAGCAAGTTTTTATATCTGACGGAACAGGAGAGAAAAATCGCCACTCCGATACTAAAAGAGATAAAAGAGAGACTGTTTTTTCTATACGACGTAGGTTTGGGATATTTGTCTCTTGGACGCGATGCCAGAACGATTAGCGGCGGCGAAGCGCAGCGCATCAGGATAGCTTCACAGATAGGAAGCGGACTTACGGGTGTTATGTACGTCATAGACGAGCCTAGCATAGGTCTTCATGAGCGGGATACGATGAAGCTGATACGAACGCTTCGTTCTTTGCAAAAAAAAGGCAACTCGGTCATCGTCGTAGAACACGACAAAAAGACGATAGAAGAGGCCGACTATATACTCGATATAGGCCCCGGCGCTGGTAAATTCGGAGGAGAGGTGGTGTTTGCCGGAACTCTAAAGGAGCTTCAAGCTTCAAATACCGAGACGGCGAAATATCTAAACGGCGAAAAAAGGATAGAGTATTTTTATAGAAGACCGCAGGAACACTTTATTGAGATTAGCGGTGTAAATCTCAATAATATAAGGGATCTGAGTGTAAAAATTCCGCTTAAAAATCTGGTATGTATCACGGGCGTCTCGGGAAGCGGTAAAAGCTCTCTTATTATTCAGACGCTTCTTCCGGTGGCTAGAGAGCTTCTAAACAACGCCCGCAAGGTACACAAAATAGCCGGTGTGGAGATAAACGGGCTTGAAAAACTAGACAAAGTAATCTATCTAGACCAAAGTCCAATAGGCAGAACCCCTAGATCCAATCCAGCGACATATACGGGCGTGATGGACGATATAAGAAATATTTTTACGGAGACCAAAGAGGCAAAAATCAGAGGATATGGACCCGGAAGATTTAGCTTTAACGTAAGAGGCGGCAGATGCGAAAAGTGTCAGGGTGAGGGCGAAATCAAGATAGAGATGCATTTTTTGCCAGATATTATGGTCAAATGCGACGCTTGCAAGGGAACTAGATATAACGAGCAGACGCTAGAGATTGAGTATAAGGGTAAAAATATTTCGCAGGTGCTATCGATGAGCGTGGATGAAGCGCTTGAGTTTTTCAAGGCGGTGCCAAAAATTTATCAAAAGCTCAAAACTCTTCAAGACGTGGGGCTCGGATATATAACACTCGGACAAAACGCAGTCACGTTATCCGGGGGTGAAGCCCAGCGTATTAAGGTCTCAAAGGAGTTAAGCAGAAAAGACACCGGCAAGACGCTATATATTTTGGATGAGCCGACAACCGGGCTTCATTTTGCCGATATCGACAGGCTTACCGGTGTTTTGCATAAATTGGTAGAGCTTGAAAACTCGGTTGTGGTGATAGAGCACAATTTAGACGTCATTAAAAATGCGGACTATATAATCGATATGGGGCCGGAAGGCGGGGATGGCGGAGGTCAGGTGATCGCAGTCGGAAGTCCGGAAGAGGTGGCAAAAAGCGGTATCGGCCATACGGCACAGTTTTTAGCGGAAGAATTAAATATAAAGGTTAAGTAGAGTAATGCAAAACGGATTAAGTAAAAGCGCGACAAAAAATCATATAAAAGATGTAAAAGCCGATAATCCTTGGAGTGTTTTTAAGATTATGTCCAACTTCGTCGAGGGGTTTGATGCCCTAAAGGATATAGGTCCGTGCGTAACGTTTTTCGGTAGCGCAAGATTGAAGCCTGGCAGCAGGTATTACGAAGAGGCCAGGAAGCTGGCGTTTATGTTTGCACAGAGCGGTTTTAACGTCGTAACGGGCGGCTCCAACGGTATTATGGAGGCTGCAAACAAAGGCGCTTTTGAAAGCAAAAAGACGGAGTCGATAGGGCTTAATATACATCTGCCGCATGAGCAGAAAACAAATCCTTATACGACTATGAGCGTTGAGTTCGACTACTTCTTCGTACGTAAAGTAATGCTTGTCAAATACTCTTACGCCTATATAGTTTTTCCGGGCGGATTTGGGACGTTTGATGAGCTTTTCGAGGCGCTCACCCTTGTTCAGACGGGTAAGATATTTCCTATTAGTATTATTCTCGTGGGCGTAGATTTTTGGACGCCTATGATTGAGTTTTTGAAAAAAAGCCCTCTTGAGCTTGGCACAATCTCACAAGCTGATTTGGAGCTAATAAAGCTGACCGACGACCCTGAAGAGGCGATAGCAATAACCAAACAAAATATAATCAACAAACTAGAAGAGCTCGAAAAAGATGGGCTTAAAGATTCTGATATATACAAAGATCTTCTAAATCTCTGCTCAAGAGAGACTTGCTCGCTTGATCTGGTAGTAAACAATGGCAACTAAAAAAGTCATAGTCGCCATGAGCGGTGGCGTAGACAGCTCTATGACCGCAAAGCGAATGGTTGACGCAGGCTATGAAGTTTACGGAGTATATCTAAAGCTGCACGACAAAGAAGAGTCGCATGCGGTCAATATAGCCAATGTAGAAAAAGTTGCGAAATATCTCGGCATAAAATACGAAGTCGTGCCGCTCTCCCAGTCGTTTCAAAAATTCGTAATCAATCCTTTTATAGAACACTACAAAAGCGGTCTTACACCAAATCCGTGCACCTTTTGCAATCGTGAAATAAAGTTTGGAGCGCTGGCCAAATTTGCCGATGATAAAGGCTACGACTATCTGGCTACCGGGCACTATGTAAGATGCGACGGTGAGTTTTTTTACGAGGCGGTTGATAAGAGTAAAGACCAGAGCTATTTTTTGTTTAACGTAAAAAAAGAGATTTTGCCGCGTCTGCTGTTTCCGCTCGGGGAGTCTATAAAGAGTGAGCTAAAAGAGGAGGCGCTACTTATTCCGGAGTTTGCGTCGCTATCTACGCAAAAAGAGAGTTCCGAGATATGTTTTGTCGAGGATACCTACATAGAGACCTTAAAAGAGTTTGGGGTCGATACCGACATATCTGGAAAAGTCGTGGACGAAGAAGGTAGAGAGGTAGGTGTCCATAGGGGGTTTATGCACTACACGGTCGGGCAGAGAAAAGGTTTTGACGTGCCGCTATCGCATGTGCCGCTGTATGTAAAAGAGATAGACTCCGCCGCCAATAAAATCGTGGTATGCACCAAAGATGGAATATTTGCGGACTCTCTGGAGGTCGGCTCTCTTAATATGTTTACGGAGTTAAAAGAGTTTGAGTGCGAGGTGAAAGTCAGATATAGGAGCGAAAAAACTCCGGCAAGCGTAAAAATAGAAGGCGACAAAGCGATAGTGCATCTGAAAAATCCGCAGTTTGCGATAGCAAAAGGTCAGGCCGCCGTCTTTTATGATAAAGAGAGGGCGCTAGGCGGCGGCTATATACTGTAAATAAACGCCCAAAGCGGAGGTTTGGTATAATTTCGAAACTAAAAGCTTTGAGGTAAAAACCATGAGAGGTTACAAAATCTTTTCCGGAAGCGCCCACCCAGCGCTTGCCGAGAATATATCAAAATATTTGGATGTTAGTCTATCTCAGTCCAACATCTCCAAGTTTTCTGACGGCGAGATAAACTGCCAAATCAGCGAGAGCGTAAGGGGTAGAGATGTGTTTATCATCCAACCTACATGCGCTCCGACGAATGATAATTTGATGGAGCTTCTGATTATGACCGACGCAATTAGAAGAAGCTCGGCAAAATCAATTACTGCCGTTATCCCGTATTTTGGGTACGCTAGACAAGATAGAAAAGCTGCACCGAGGGTTCCTATTAGCTCAAAGCTTGTTGCAAACCTCATTGAAACTGCCGGTATCACAAGGGTTGTAACGATGGACTTGCATGCAGGTCAAATCCAAGGTTTTTTTGATATTCCGGTCGACAACCTATATGGCTCTATCGTATTTGTCGACTATATCAAAAATAAAAACCTAAAAAACCCGATAATCGCCAGCCCGGATGTCGGCGGCGTGGCTAGAGCCAGAAGTATGGCCGGTAAAATGGGTCTAGATCTTGTTATTGTAGATAAAAGACGCGAGAAGGCCAATAAAAGCGAAGTTATGAATATTATCGGGGACGTAGAAGGTAAAGATGTCATACTCGTAGACGATATTATAGATACCGCCGGTACGATAGTTCAAGCTGCAGCCGCCCTAAAAGCCAAAGGCGCTACGTCGGTAATGGCATGTTGCACTCACGGTGTTTTGTCTGGCCCTGCGTTTGAAAGAATAGAGAACGGTGCGCTTGACGAACTTGTAATTACGGATACGATACCACATACGACCCAGTCGTCAAAGGTTACGGTGCTTACGGTGTCAAATATATTTGGCGAGGTGATAAGACGCGTTTACCACAATGAGAGCGTAAATAGCCTCTTTCTAGTCTAAAAAAAGGAGCATGAGATGGCTTTTGACGACGAATTTGAAGACGATATATTTCCTAGCGACCTCGACGATGAGGATGAAGACGGCTCATATGACGGTTTTGACGACGACGGCGAGATAGATTACGATGAGGATGACGACTATGTGTCGTTTGATGATCTTGACGAAGACGAAGATGAAGATTTTTATGAAATGGATGATGAATAATGCCGCTACTAGATAGTTTTAAAGTTGACCATACCAAAATGAAGGCTCCTGCCGTCAGACTTGCAAAGACTATGACGACACCAAAGGGTGACACTATAAGCGTGTTTGACCTTAGATTCTTTGCTCCAAACAAAGAGATGATGGGTGAGAGAGGTACTCATACCCTTGAACACCTTTTTGCCGGATTTATCAGGGAGCATCTAAACGCTGAAGATGTAGAGATAATCGACGTCTCTCCAATGGGTTGCAGAACGGGCTTTTATATGAGCCTTATCGGTACGCCGGACGAAAAAAGGGTAGGTTTTGCATGGCAAGAGGCTATGAAAGACATACTTAGGGTAAAAAGCGAGAGCGATATTCCAGAGCTAAACATATACCAATGCGGTACATGCGCTATGCACTCACTTGAAGAGGCCAAAGAGATAGCCAAAAAAGTACTTGACCGTGGTATTGGTGTAATGGATAATGAAGAGCTAAAGCTAGACGACGCTCTTTTGAACAAATAGGAACTGAATGCAAAATATCCGAAACTTTTCCATTATCGCACATATAGACCACGGCAAAAGTACGCTCGCCGATAGAATAATAGAGCATTGCGGCGCAATCACGCAAAGAGAGATGACCTCTCAGCTTCTCGATACGATGGATATAGAAAAAGAGAGGGGCATTACGATAAAAGCACAGAGCGTGCGCTTAAAGTACAAAAAAGATGGACAAGAGTACATACTAAACCTGATAGATACTCCAGGGCACGTCGACTTTTCGTATGAGGTGTCAAAATCTCTTGCGTCAAGTGATGGCGCTCTTCTCGTAGTGGACGCTTCGCAAGGCATAGAGGCGCAGACTCTGGCAAACGTCTATACGGCGATAGAGCACAATCTTGAGATACTGCCAGTCATCAACAAAATAGACCTGCCTGCCGCAGAACCTGAAAGGGTGATGGAGGAGATAGAAAAAAGTATTGGGCTTGATTGTACAAATGCGGTACTCGTATCAGCAAAAAGCGGCATCGGAATCAAGGAGCTAATAGACAAGCTAATTGACGTAATCCCGCCTCCAAAAGGCGATATTAACAAGCCTCTCAAGGCTGTTATTTACGACAGTTGGTTTGATAGTTATCTCGGAGCCCTTGCTATTGTGAGGGTATTTGACGGCGAGCTAAAAAAAGGGCAAGCCATAAAGGTGATGAGTACGGGCAAAGAATATACGGTTCAAAGCCTAACTTATCCTCATCCTTTACATCCAGAAAGCACAGACTCCATAAAACCTGGAGAGATAGGTGTTTTGGTTACCGGATTAAAAAATGTGAAGGAACTTAGGGTCGGGGATACGGTAACCGACGCTAAAAATCCTTGCAGCGAACCTGCCACGTAGTTTAGATAGCCTAGACAGTTCGTATTTGCTGGGTTTTATCCAATTGATACG
>JAEMQC010000076.1 GCA_022758985.1 Campylobacteraceae bacterium | reverse complement strand
CAATGCAGACGGTTACGCAACGCTTGTGCTTCCTAGCCACGCAGCCAAAAACGACCCTAGAGTATACGTGGTAGGCGACGCCGTTGCGGCTACAAACTTTGCGGCCGGAAGCGGTTATCCAAAATCCGGCTTTATGGCAAACGCTCAAGGCAAAATCGTAGCAAAACAAGTTGCCGCAGCAATGGGCAAAATCAAAGACGACGGCTTGTCTCTACCTGATAATACTTGCTTCTCTCTAGTAAACGGAGCGCCAAAAGAAGGTATCGTCGTTAACCACAAAGTTGAGTATCTGATAGAAAAAGACAAAGATGGCAAGGACGTAAGAAAAATCAAAGTTAGCGCAAAAACAGGAGCTAGAAGCAAAGACCTTGGAAAAGCAAACGATGAGTGGTTCAAAAGCATCATGAACGACCTGTTCAGCTAAAAAAATCAAGAGAGGGGGCAACCCTCTCTTCAATATTTGGCTTTTTTGTGTAAAATAAGTTTTATTTAAAAAAGTCAATTTTTGAGATAGGAGTTATAAATTTTGGAAAGAAGAGATTTTCTAAAGACTTGCGCCGTGTCTACCGCGATAGTTGCGAGCGGGGTTGTTTTTCTAAATGATGCGAGAGCCGCAAACTTGCCGGTTACGATGTATAAAAAAGCACTTTTGACAGATGCTAACGGCAAACCGATCTGGTTTGATACCATAGCGCCGGATGCGCCTTTTATATTTAACTATCCTTATGCGGCCACTCCAAACTTCCTTCTTTTGCTGGATCTCCCGGTAAAACCGATGGATTATGAAACAAGCGAAGGCGGAAAATATAAAGCTCCTGGTGGGATAGGCAATGGTAAAAACCTAGTAGCATACAGCGCAATATGCCCACACCAATGGTCATATCCGACAAAAGAGTTTACCGTAGTCAACTACTATGGCAAAAAAGACCCTGGATGTATGCAGGGTGTGCAACTAATCAAATGCTGTGCGCATCTATCGGTTTTTGATCCGAAAATTTGCGGTAAAAAAGTAGACGGTCCTGCGGAAAATCATATGGCGATGATAGTACTAGAGGCGAATGAGGCAAAAAAAGAGATATACGCAGTAGGCGTTGCCGGGAAAACTCAGTATACTGAGTTTTTCGACCTAAACAAACAAGAGCTAAGAAAAGAGTACGGCTCGTCTGCGAACGCAAAAGCGGAGGTTGAAAAAGCGACCGTTATTAGACTAGAAAAATACTCCGCAAACGTAATCAAATGCTAAGAGGGTTTTAACCCCTTGGCATTCAAAAGATAGACTTTCCTACCGTCAAACTCGACAACCCCCTGCTCTTTCAACCTTCTAAGCGTCCTAGATAGCGTCTCCGGTGTTACATTTAGTATCTTAGCTATATCAACATGTTTTTTATGCTCAAAAATAGCGGGTGTATCCGCAAGCATCGAAATAATCTTCTCTTCGGCGCTAAGACAAAGCTCTTTTTGTATAAAACCTTCCAATATTTTTATTTTTTGAAGCAGCGACTTAATGAAGCTATACGATATGTTTTGGCGAGAGAGCATTTTTGTTTTAAATATATCAAACTCTATTTTTACAATTCTTACATCACTAGTCGCCCTGCAAGTGGCAGGAAACGCAATCCCATCAAACGTGGGCAACTCCGCTATCATCGACGGAGCGTCGATAAAATGAAGGTGGTACTCTCCGAATTTAAAGTTCGCCTTTACAAGCTCTACGCTACCCTCCAGCAGGATATGTAGATATTTTGAGCTCTCCCCTTCCATAAATATAGTATCCCCGGCTTTAAAAGAGTTCTCAAAAGAGAACTCCTGCAACTCTTTTATTTCATTATCGCCCAGCTCTTCAAACATACCGCAATTTCTAAGATTCATCACAAACCCTTTTGATGTTACAATTAGCAAATATTTTTATTCTAACATAAAAGAAAAATAGTGAAAAGAAGCAGATTCCTAACCCATTCGCCAGTAAATTTCGTTTTTACAAAAAACTCGAAAGATTTTACCGTCGAGGAACTCCCTCTGTACGAGTTTAGCGGCGACGGCGAACACACAATAGCAACGGTAAGAAAAAAAGACCTAACCACCTGGGAGATGCTAAACGTCGTTTCATCAAACATAGGCGTCAAACTAAGAGATATCGGATATGCCGGTCTAAAAGACAAGGACGGTATGACGATACAGCATATATCGCTACCGAGAAACTTTGAAAACACCATAAAAGATATTGCTCATCCGAATATAAAAATTCTGAACGTTACTAGACATAAAAACAAAATAAAGCTGGGGCATCTAGCCGGGAATAGGTTTTTTATCAGGCTCAAAAAGATAATGCCGTCCGATTTTGCAAAACTAAAAAACGCCCTTTCAAAAATATCGAACGAGGGAATGCCAAACTATTTCGGATACCAAAGATTTGGCAAGGATGGCAAAAATCATGAGCTCGGCCGAGAGATAGTATACGGCACAAAAAAAGAGAGAAATCAAAATCTAAAACGCTTTTTTATTAGCGCATATCAGAGCTACCTGTTCAACGAGTGGCTTGATTTTAGAATCAATGCGTCAAGGCTAATAGAGAGTTTCGATAAAAAAGAGTTGAAACAAGCAATAAAGATGCATTTTGTATCCAAAAATATATCGCTTGATTCGAAAATTGCGCTGGAGCTCAAAAAACAGACGCAATTTTTTAAGCTCTTTAACGGCGAGGCGATGTGCCACTATCCGCACGGAAAATTATTTACCGCCGAAAACGCAAACGAAGAAGCCGTCAGATTTGGCCAAAAACAGATATCTCCGACCGGGCTTCTTTGCGGCGAAAAAAATAGAGTTTCAAGTGCGGATGCGTTTGAGATAGAGAAGTGTTTTATAGACGAAAAAGTAAAGGCTCTGGGCGATAGAAGATACGCATGGATATTTCCAAGCGAATGCGAAATAGAGTATGATGAAGAGGAGGCTCATGCAAAAATAAGGTTTGCACTTCCCAAAGGCTCATATGCCACATCCCTTCTTGAAGAAATAGTCGGCGCAGAGCTAAAAGGAAACGGAGGTGATGATTTTTTTGACGAGTAGAAGTTTTGCGAATATTGCGCTAAACAATTGCTATGCTTACCATCATAAACATAATCACGAGCCAAAAAGAGACGACCTTAATTGGCGAAGCCCCGATTGCGATTTTCCCCTCAATCTCGTCTATATTGGTTTTTTTATAAATAAGATTATATTTATCTTATTTGGGTTAAAATCTGATTGTTTAGATACTAACAAAAAACACTTAGGAGGGTTGCATGCCGACAGTAAATAGATATGTAGATATAAGCACGGTAGATAAAGAGGCTAAAAAAGATTATATAGATAGACACTCGCCATTTGTACACTGTGCAAACGAAGCAAAAAAAGGCGAGAAGTTTGCGGTTAGAGTCCAAATGGGCAACGAATACAAACACCCGGATGATTTCGACCACTATATAGCATATATCCAACTATTCGACGGCGATACGCTGCTTGGACAAGTGACTTATACGCCGGGGGCACAAGGAAGCGCGCCTGCAAATGCGGAAGTTACTTTCACGATAATCCCACAAAAGTCAAAAATGAAACTAACCGCTATGAGCTACTGTACAAAACACGGCCTATGGGAAAGCGATCCCGTAGAAGTAAGCGTGGCGGAATAAAAAAACAAGAGGGTTTACGGCCCTCTTCTACTCTATCTTATATCCTAGACCTGATACGTTTTGGATAAGCTCTTTTCCTACTTTCAGCCTTACTCTTTTAACTAGCGTTCTAAGAGCCAAATCACTCATATAGTTATACTCGTAAACAACGTTTTGAATATGGTCGTTTGTGACTATTTTGCCTCTATTTTGAAGCAGTAGCTCCAAAAACAGAAGCTCTTTTTTGGTTAGCTCCATCTCTTCGCCGTCTTTATAGAGAGTCCTCACCACCATATCATACACAAATCCGTCGCCGAAAGATATTTTGAGATTAGAGTTTTTAGATATTTTCTCAAGCTTTATGGCGAGCTCTTTTATATGGAAAGGCTTCTTGAGGTAATCCTCGGTACCGAGCTGATAAGCCTTATCTATAGTTTCGATATCGCTATCGGCGCTTATTATAATTACCGGGAGCTCTTCAGAACTACTTTTGACTTTTGCCAGTAGTTCTAGTCCGTTAGCGCCTGGCAGATTTATATCCACTATAAAAGCGTCATATTTTGCACCGCTTTCGAACACGTCAATAGCCTCTGCACCGTCAAAAAAAGTGTCTACTATATGACCTATGTCCTCTAAATATCGTTTGATAGCTTGCGCTATCGGATACTCATCTTCAACCAATATTATTTTCATAACACTATTTTAACAATTTTTATTAAAACGATACCTAAAAATATTTTTATTACCATCGGTTTCTACTTCTATATCTACTCCAAACTCGTTACAAATCTCTTTTACCATACTGAGTCCGACGCCGTGTCCACCTTTTATGTCGTCTTCCCTTGTATAAAGCTCAAATATTTTCCCCTTGTCCTCTATCTTCTTTCCAGTACTTTCAAACTCTAGCACCCACTTTTTATCATCTCTAAAAAATTTTACGAATATAGTCTTTTGAGGATGCGAATATTTAATGGCATTTGAGAGGTTGTTGTCTATAAGTCGTGTTAGTTTGGCTTTGTTAATAAAAAAGAGTGCATTAGGCTGTATTTGGCTAACTATCGTAATATCGCTAAGTCCAGCAATATCCCTAAAAAACTCCACTCTTTCCATAACAAGTTCGCTCGCATCTACATTGCTTGCGGTTTGAAACGTAGGGGAATCCTTTATCGTCGAATAACTAAGGTCTCCGTATGCGCTGGAGAGGCTCTTTGCGGCGCCCAAAATAGCCGAAGTAGACCTATTTTGCCCGTATTCCTTTATTAGATACTCCGCATTTAGCGTAATCACCGTGAGTGCAGAGTTGATTTCATGTACTGCATTTCTGATAAACTTCTCTTTTTCTTTAATAAGCTCTTGATCTTTTTGAATATTTTTTGCGACCTCCTCTTTTATCTTTGCCTCCAAAGAGGTATTTATTACCTCTAGGTTTTGCTGTATCTCTTTTAGCGTCGTAATATCATACGCAAAAATCAAAATTCCGAGCCTATTGCCGTCGTTGTCGGTGAGAGGACTTCTAAAAACAAGATATATCGCCTTTTTGCCAGTCACAAGACACTCTTCTTCGCTTATAGAGCAGAGTGATCCATCTTCTGCCACTTCACTCTCGAAATGACTATTTCGCAAAAACGAAAGCCCCTCAAACGATGCCTCGTTTTTACCCACTATCTTGCTGGGCTCACTCTCTAAAAACCTGGCCAATGCCTTATTGGCAAGCAAGATATTGCCATCAAAGTCTTTTGCATATATAAAACCCGGAACAAGGTCTATCACCTGTCTAAGCTCATTTTGTTTTTTCTCAAACCTATCGGCCGCCATATTAAAAGCGTCCGCCACGGCGTTAAAGCTTGCCGCATTTATCTGTTCAAGCCTTGATGACCATTTTCCCTCTTTCAGCTCTTTCGCAAATTTAGTCAATTTGGTAAAAGCCGAAAACTCCTCTCTTAAAAAATAAAGTGGCAAAAAAATAGCGCCTAAAACCGCAATGATAATAAAAGGAAGCATCAGAATATTAAAACCGTAGAATAAAAAAAATAGACAATAGGGCAAAATAGCTGCTATGCAAAATAGGATAATTATTTTCTTCGAAGTTTCCATATATTTACCGTAAAATTTTATCTCAAATTTATCATAAAGAGTATTATGAAACAGGGCTTCTTTGACAAAAATATGAGTTTTTACCTGAGTGCGGCATTTATAAACGCATTTGTGGATTTGGGTCATAAAATAACGATACAAAATATCATCTTTAAGACGATGAGCGGCCCCGAGCTTCTTATTATGACGCAAATAGTCAACGCACTCATGCTACTTCCGTTCGTGCTCTTTTTTATCCCGGCCGGCGAAATGAACGACAAAAGAAGCAAGCTAAAAAATATGAAAACGCTGGCCCTAGCGGCCATCATTTTGTGCGTTATACTAACCATGTTTTACGCGGCCGGATTTTTCTGGGCTTCATTCTTTGCTACGTTGGCGCTCGGTACGCAAGCCGCTTTTTATTCGCCTGCAAAATTTGGCTTTGCAAAAGAGCTCTCAAAAGATGAGGCGGGTCTTGCCAAAATAAACTCCGCCCTGCAAAGCATATCGATAGTGTCGATACTGCTATCGACTCTCGCTTTTTCAATAGCCTTCGAAGCGCTAAGCCTCAATTTTGACGGCAACAAGGACGAATACGCAAAAATCATGACGCCGATAGGTATCTCACTTACGATTTTAAGCGTTATTGAGTATCTGCTTCTATCCAAGATAACCGCCGCCGAATACAAAACTCAAAATACGATAGCGCAAAGCAGGATAATAAAATATAGGACGATTTTATCAAACGGCGGCATTTTGCCTTCGATGATTTTGTTGTCGCTATTTTTTGCCTTATCCCAAAGCGTCATGGCCTCTTTTCCGTCATTCGCAAAAGATACGCTAGGGATAACGAGCGTCATAGCAACGCAAGCGGCGATGGCGATAAGCGCCGTAGGGATAATAGTCGGCTCTTTTGTTGCCGGAAACTACAAAAACTCCAGGCACAGAGTAGCATTTGTATTTTTCGGAATGATAGGATATTCGCTCTTTTTGGCATTGCTTCTTGGCGGAGAGATTTACTTTTCCTTTTTTTGCATAGGAGTTGCCGCAGGCTTTATTATGGTTCCTTTGAATACGCTCATACAAGAGCGCACCCAAAAAGAGCTCCTTGGCTCTGGCATCTCTTTGTCAAATCTGCTTCAAAATATTCTTATGCTGCTATTTTTAGGAGCAGGAGTTGCGGCGGCGATACACGGCTTTGACGCAAAAAATATATTGCTGCTGTGTTCAATAATAGCTTTTTTGGCCGCCGTATACTCTTTGGCCGTGTTTCCTCAGCCGGTCATAGAAGCTTTTATAGCATTTTTATTCGGCCTCAAATATAGATTCAAAAGGATAGGTGCGCTACCGACGGACGATAAGGGAAAAATTTTGGTCGGAAATCACACAAGTTACATAGATTGGGCTTTTTTACAGATGGCGGTCGATAAAAAAATACACTTTATGATGGAAAAAGAGATATATGAGAAGCCTATTTTCAAACCATTTCTCAGCTTTTTCGGGGCGCTTCCCATCGACTCCAAAAACGCCAAAGACTCCATCGCAAAAGCTGCCCTGATTTTAAGACAAGGCGGCATCATAGTCTTGTTTCCGGAAGGCGAACTGACAAAAGACGGCAATATCGGAGAGTTTAAAAGAGGTTTTGAGCTTTTGGCGCAAAAAAGCGGAGCCGATGTGTATCCGTTTTACATAGACGGACTTTTTACGAGCCGTTTTTCAAAAAAACCTATGCCAAGTTATAAGCCAAGAAGAGTATCGATAGTTATCGGGGATAGATTGGAAGAAGCGAAAGCCAAGACGGCCAAAAAGGCCGTCGAAGAGCTTCGTTTTAAGATTTGAACTGATTTAGTTTTGCGTTGAGGTTTTCCGTTAGCTTGTATAGATGCTCCGCTGCGGAGGCTATCTCTTCTATACTTCTAACATTTTGGGAAGAGAGTTCATTTATCTCTGTGATCTGCTTCGCAATATTTGCAACATCCTCGGCCGATTTTTTGCTACCCTCGGCTCTATGTACTATACCTGCTACATTATCATTAATAATATTTGCGGTATTCAAAACGGCATCTTCAACACTTTTGCTAACTTCAACAAGTCTTTGAATATTTGTCGCATTTTTATTCATCTGTTCAGCTGAATCAATAATATTTTGTACAATAACGCTAATTGTAGCATTAATCTCTGTCAAACTCTTTTGTGTTCTCTCTGCAAGTTTTCTTACCTCATCGGCGACAACCGCAAATCCCCTTCCATGCTCGCCTGCTCTTGCCGCCTCTATCGCTGCATTTAACGCCAAAAGATTTGTCTGGTCTGCAATATCGCTTATTACTGTTAAAACTTGCTTTACTTGCTCCGCTTCCTGGCTCATCTGATCCAATCTTTGAGCTAATGCGCTCTCAGAAGCGCTAGCCTCTTCAACCTCTCTTCCAAGCTCAATCATCTTATCTTTTGCATTCTGCAAAGATACAGATGAAACCTCTTTTATATCTATTGCCGCCTTTGCAGCCTCTAATGAACTTATCTCTAAGTTTTGCTTGATTGTGGCGATATCTCTTGTGGCTGCATCGATAATCTTGGTGCTATTTTCTACGCTTTTGCCTATCTGCAAAGATGTTGAACTTAGCTCATGAGATACCGACGCATTTTCGTTTGATGAGCTTTTTGCGTCTTTTATTGTACCCTCTAAGACGCCCAAAAGCTTGTTGAAGCTAACGACTATTTCACCTATTTCGTCTTTGGTGTTATATTTTATTTTGAAGTTTAGATCCTTGGTATCCACGAAATGCATCATGCCGTCTTTTAGTGTATGCACGGCGCCCAAAAGACTAGAGATAATAAAATATGAAATAATAAGCGCAAAAGCTATAGCAACTATAGAAAGTATCACTACCTCAATCTGCCCGCTTTTGGCCTCCTGCAAAGACTCCTGAGCGACTTTTTCACCCTCTTGCTCATTATAATCAGCCACCTTTTGCAAAGCTTCCGTAGCTTTTGTAAATTCATTAATATAGCTTGGAAGCGTAGCTCTCATAGTGGCAAGAAGCTGTCTTTGGGCTTCCATATCTCTGGCGGCTAATAATTTTTGAGCAGCGTCATTCATTTTTGCCTTTATAGGCAAAAACTTCTCTAGTTCGGTTTTGAATTTTTTATACAGGACATCCTCTTCGGGTGTTGAAGGGAGTTTTTCATATGCCGCAAGACTATCGTTGATTTTTTTGTTACCCTCGCTTAACCTATCAAAAAGCGATTTCGCATCACTCTCGGGCATTAGCGTGCCCTCGTATGTCAAATACCTATTTATGGTCGCCCTATTAGCGGTTTGCGCCTCCAACGCCTTTAAAAGGAGTATTGCGCCTTTTGCTTTGACATTAGCTATCTCATCTATGCTATTTTTTGAAATTTCTAAAGCGCGATAAGAGATAACAGAAACAACAACCAAAAATAGCGTCAATATAGAGCTTAAAGCGAAGAGTCTCGCTTTGAAAGTTAGATTTGAAAGCATTATTACTTCCTTCTTGAATTAGAGTTTGCAAAATTATACAAAAACAATGTTTTATTCTGGTGGTTACTTATGCCCTCTGAGCTGATACGTAATATCGCCCGCTCCAAAGCCTATAACGAGTCCGCCGTTTATCAGCTTTTGTGAATTTTCGGATACTATCATAACGCTGCCATCTTCTCTTTTTACCCTTTGAGCCAAAATAGGATTATATCTGGCAAACGTCGCCGAAAAGTCTAGCTCTCTTGGCTCCTCGTTTACCGCCCAAACAGGGAGTATAATAAGCTCGTCTACACCCTCGAAACAAGTAATAAAATGCTCCAAATTATCCATAGTCCTAGACCATTTATGCGGCTGCCATATAGCGGTTATCTTGTCGTATCCGCCGAGTTTTGCATAGAGCTTTGCGGATTTGATAGTCGCCTCTATCTCGGTTGGATGGTGCGCATAGTCGTCTATAATTGCGATTTTTTCATCTTTATGTATGATGTCAAATCTCTTTTTAATCCCTTTAAATCTTTTTAGATTTTTCCTTATCTCACCAACTTCTAGCTCATTCATAGCCGCAAGTATCGCAAGAGAGGCGTCAAGGGCGATATGCTCCCCAAACCCCCATACAGCAAACTCCCCGAGATCTCTTAGCTCGAAAAACGTCGTCGGCTCACCGTCTACCAACTCATATCTGATATTTCTTATATCTTTTGACGGATAAAGCCTCACGACCTCCATATCAAGAGAGGATAAAAACTCGTCTTCGGCATTTATTACCCTCTTTTTTGCCTTGGATAGAAATTCGCGGTAGCACTCGTAAAACCACTCCGTATCATAGTCGTAATACTCCATATGTTCTGGCTCTGCGTTCGTCACTATTGCGCAGTACGGGTTTGAGTTAAGGAAACTTCCGTCCGACTCGTCGGCCTCAAACACCATCAGCTCGCTTCCGGGCACCACCCTGCAGTTTGCCCCTATCGCTTTGCTCTCAGCCCCTATAAGCGCACTGCTACCCAGTATCTCGGCAAGCATGGCGGTCGTAGTGCTTTTGCCGTGTGCGCCGCATACCGAATATACTCTTTTGTCGGACAGCACAAGCTTTAGAGCTTCCAGCCTCGTTATTACCTGCACGCCTTTGTGTCTTGCCTGTTTGAGCTCAGGGTTTGTGGATTTGACGGCTGCGGAGTAGATGAGGAGGTCTTGGTCTTCTACGGCGTGTCTGTTATGCGGCACCGTTATTTTGATACCCAGGTTCTCCAAATCTTCCGTTATCTTCGTATTTTTGACGTCGGAGCCTGTTATCTGGTGCCCCTTTGCGAGCAAAAATCTGGCAATTGCCGATAGCCCTATGCCGCCTATCCCTACAAAATGAACTTTCAAATATTATCCCTTATAAAAAATCTCTTAATCTTTTTATTGCCTCTTCCGTTTTGTCCGGACTCTCGACAAGCGCTATACGCACATACTCATCTGCAAAATTGCGGGCTAGAAAGCTTCCCGGCAGAACAAGCAGGTTTTTTTGCCTATATAACTCTTTTGCGAACATGGCGCCGTCCCCGACTGCAAACCATATATAAAAAGTAGCGTCGGCCACTTGAGTGCCTAGATATTTTTTGGCTATCTCGAAGTTTTGACGATATTTTTCTCTAGCCTCCATCACATGCTCTTCATCGCTCCATGCAACTGCCGCCGCGTATTGCATCGGTAGTCCGTTTGTCGCTCCGACGTATGTGCGGTATTTCATATACTCTTTTAGTATTTCGCCGTCACCCGCTATAAATCCGCTTCTAAGGCCTGGGGCAGATGAGCGCTTGGATATTGAGTTTAAGACGAGGCAGTTTTTGAAACCCTCATTGCCGACAGCAATCGCAGCTTCTAGGAGCGACGGAGGCGGCGTGCCGAAATATATCTGGTTGTAGCACTCGTCGTTAATGAGCAAAAAGTCATACTCGAGTGCAGCATTCATCCAAGCTTTTAGCTCTTCAAGGCTCATCACCGCTGCTGTCGGATTGTTTGGGGAGTTAAGTATGACGATGTCGGGTTTTTTGCCGTTTTTTATATGTTCTTTTAGCTCCTCAAGACTCGGCAAAAACCCGTTTTCGCTTCTTAAATTCATATGTATGACGTCTGCTCTTGAGGCTATCGCCGCACCTTCGTATATCTGATAAAACGGATTTGGGTATGCCATAATTGGCGAGCTTTTGTCAAACAGATAAAACTGCGGAAAATTAAAAAGCACCTCTCTCGTACCAAGAGTCGGTATAAGCTCGGAGGGCTTTAGCTCAACGCCAAAGTTTCTATGCACAAAGCCCAGCATCGCACTTTTTAGTTCATCCTCTCCGGCTGTTTTTGGATATTTATTTAGCGTATGCGAACTCTCACAAAGCCTCTCTCTAATAAAACTCGGGGTATCAAACTGCGGCTCGCCGATAGTTAGTTTGAGAGGCGAATATCCGGCCTGTGGATTTACGTCTTTTATAAGAGCCGTTAGTTTTTCAAATGGATAGCTTTCAAATTTCATTATAGATTTCCGATTGTAGATGATATTTTCCCAAAAGCCCATGTTCTTCTAGCGCTCATTAGCTCTTTTTTGGATATTTCGGCTATCAATATCTCTTCGTTTGAACCAAGAGCGGACTCTATCTCGCCGTATGGATTCACCACAAAGCTGTCGCCGTAAAAACTCCATTTCCCCTCTTTGGACTCAAACTCGCCGACCCTGTTTGCGCGAAGAATATATGTATTTGCCAAAAACGCCCTGCTTTTTGTTATCTCGCGCCATCTCGTTCTGCTCTCAAACGTAGAAGCAGTAGGCAAAAGCGCTAAGTCGGCCTTTTTGGCATGTATCTTTTGCCAGACGGCGTCAAAATGCAGCTCAAACCCGCCAACTATAGCCACCTTGAAGCCGTCTACCGTTATAAAGCCGGGCGTTTTATGGCAGTAGCCTTCATCAAAAAAAGCTCTCTCGTTCCAATGTGAATACGGCATCAAAAGCTGCTGCTCAAAAGCCTTGAAAGAACCCTTGTCAAAAACGGCTACAAGCTTATAAATCTTTTTTTTCTCCACCCAAACAAGCGGCGATACAATCGTGATATTGTACACTCTGGATAGATTTAGAAGGTTCTCTTTTTGCTTTTGAGCTTGATCCTCTATGAGGCCGAGCGGAGTCTTTTCAAGCTCTTTAAAAAAAAGATTTACGACATATTCCGGCAACAGCAAAAGCGATACTTTTTTGCTTTTTGCGATGGCCAGATAGTAATCCAACTTCGCTTTTTCTATCGGCAGGGACGGCAGCTGTACGGCGGCGACGTTTAGTACTCTTTCTTCCACTTTTTATGCGTCTTTTTTCGAAAATTCTTCTATCTGCAGTTTTGCCTCTTCGAGCATCTTTGACGCACTCTCAAGCTTTTTTATACCCTCTTTATATACCTCTACGCTCTTTTCAAGCGTAATTTCAGGATTTGAAAGCTCTTTTAAAAGCTCCTTTGCTTCTTCCAACTCGGTTTCAAACGACTTTTTCTCGCTCATACTTTTCCTTCCAAAATATCCGCCACCAAATCGGCAAACTTCTCCACTTCGACCAAAAACGCATCATGTCCATAGTCTGAGTCTATACATATATAAGATACGTTTTCTCTGCCCTGCTTTTGCATTATCTTTGCAATATTTTGCATCTCTGACGGGAAAAACATCGTATCGCCCTTAAAAGATAGCAGATACAAAGAGCTCTCAATTCTTGCAAGAGCATCCTCTAGCGTATCGTATCCATAAGAGATGTCAAAAATATTGATAGCCTTAGTCAGGTACAAAAGAGAGAGCGGATCAAACCATTTTACAAAGTTGTTGCCGTTATAATCGAGATATCTCTCCACTTCAAACTGCCCGAAAAGCTCGAAAAGACCGTCGTTTGCGACATAGTTTCGCCCAAACTTCCCGCTCATTCCGCCTGGGCTTATATACCCGAGATATCCGGCCATTCTAGCCGCAGACAGCCCCGGAAGTCCGTTTTGTCTTATCTCTTCTATGTCGTAATTACCGTTATCAAACGCCGGGTCTGCAAGAAGCGCAGATTGCGCTACTTTGTTTAGCGCAATGACCCACGGGCTTGTGGCGTGCGTAGCCGCCATAGGTATGACTATCTTGGCAAAATCTGGGTATTCTACCGCAAAAGAGAGCGCCTGCATACCGCCCATAGAGCCACCTATTATCGCTTTGGCTTTAAATATACCAAGCCTTGCAAAAAGCGTTTTTTGCGCCCTAACCATATCTCTTATGGTTATGACCGGAAACTTCAGCCCGTACGCCCTGCCCGTCTTAGGGTTTTCGCTTTTTGGGCCAGTCGTGCCGTAGCAGCTTCCGATGACGTTTACGCATATTACATAGTACTTTGTCGTATCTACGGCCTTGCCGTCGCCTATTAGGGCATCCCACCAGCCCGGCTTCTTATCATCATCGTATCTACCGGCCGCATGATGGGAGCCTGAAAACGCATGACATACGACTATTACGTTGCTTTTGTCTTCGTTTGGCTCCCCGTACGTCTCATACACCATCCGGTATGGCTCCAGTATCCGCCCACTGTCTAGATAGAGCGGGGTACTGAAGTCGATCGTGTTAGTTGTGATCTGCACTTTTTTTGTTATCTGCTCTCGTGATAGTTTGGCGCCTCTTTTGTTATGAATACGTCATGCACGTGGCTCTCTCTAAGACCCGCGCTAGTAATCTCTACAAATTCGGCTTTTTCTTGGTAGTCTAAAATGTCTTTTGCACCGAGATAGCCCATAGAAGAACGTAGTCCGCCTATCATTTGGTAAACTATCTCGTGGATATGTCCGCGGTACGGCACTTGACCCTCGATACCTTCCGGAACTAGCTTATCTGCAGCGGTTCCCTCTTGGAAATATCTGTCGTTGGAGCCTTTTTGCATAGCGCCGATACTTCCCATGCCTCTATAAGCCTTATATTTTCTGCCTTGGTACATTATAGTCTCGCCAGGACTCTCTTCGGTTCCCGCAAGCATAGAGCCGACCATAACACTAGAAGCGCCGGCGGCTATAGCTTTTGCAAGGTCGCCGGAATACTTGATACCGCCGTCCGCTATTACGGGCACTCCGTGTTTTCTGGCTTCTTCTGCAACATCCATAATGGCCGTTATTTGAGGTATGCCAACACCGGCAACTATTCTAGTCGTACATATACTTCCAGGTCCGATACCCACCTTGACACAGTCCGCACCGGCGACTATCAAATCTCTAGCCGCTTCGGCGGTCGCTATGTTTCCGGCTATGACCTCTACGGCAAATCTAGATTTTAGCTCTCTTACCGTATCAATAATACCCTTTGAATGCCCGTGAGCAGAGTCCAATACCAGCACGTCGACACCGGCATTGACGAGCGCTTCCGCTCTATCAAACTGTCCCACACCAATTGCGGCTCCAACTCTTAGCCTGCCAAAATCATCTTTATTGGCATGCGGATATTCGATTCTTTTTTTAATATCTTTAATCGTAATAAGCCCTTTAAGTACGTTATTTTCGTCCACTATAGGAAGCTTCTCGATTTTATGTTTATGGAGTATTTTGGCCGCTTCGTCTATCGATACGCCAACCATCGCAGTTACAAGCGGCACTCTGGTCATTATCTCGCCAAGCTTTCTCTTTGGGTCTACTTCAAATCTCATATCCCTATTTGTACATATACCCACAAGCTTGCCGTAGTCGTCAATGACCGGGGCGCCTGAGATGTGAAATTCGTTTAGCAGATACATAGCCTCTTCAAGAGTTGTACTCTCTTTGAAAGCGATTGGGTCTACTATCATGCCGTTTTCGCTTTTTTTAACCCTCTTTACCTGCTTCACTTGAGACTCAATATCCATATTTTTATGGATTATCCCGATACCACCAACCCTCGCCATGGCAATAGCCGCTTCATATTCCGTTACCGTATCCATTGCGGCGGAGACGATAGGGGCATTTAGCGTTATGTTTTTCGTAAGCCTGCTGGAGATGTCTACGTTTTTTGGCAAAATCTCTGAGTATTTTGGTACCAGCAACACATCTTCAAACGTCAGTGCCTTTTTTACTATTTTCATATCCATCTCCTTCTTATATTAAATTGTTTTTGTATGCGCAAATATCTTCAACAATAGAGGCGGCATCAAATAGCTTTTGCTCTTCAAAATGCGAAGCCAGCAGCTGCACGCCGATAGGAAGTTTTTGTTTATCATACCCTGTCGGCACCGAAATCCCCGGTAGTCCCGCAAGATTTACGCTAATCGTATATATATCCTCAAGATACATCTCAAGAGGCTCCTTAAACGAGTTAAATTCAAACGCCGTACTTGGCGTAACCGGCATTATTACGATATCGGCCTCTTTAAAAATAGAGAGATACTCGTTTTTGATAAACTCTCTGGCTTTTTGCGCTTTGACGTAATAGGCGTCGTAATATCCGCTTGATAGAACGAAATTTCCAAGAAGTATTCTTCTTTGCACCTCGCTGCCAAAACCTTCGCTTCTGGTCTTTACAAACATCTCGGCGACGCTTTTTGACTCAGCTCTATAGCCGTATCTTACGCCGTCAAATCTTTGTAGGTTCGTAGCTGCTTCGGCCGTAGCCGTTACATAGTACGCCGCAACGTCGTATTTTGAGTTTAGCAGATTTTTGTAAATTACTTTATGTCCGGCTTTTTCAAGCTCTTTGATGACGTTTTTTATAGATTCTCTAATATCTTCGCTAGCCTGTTCGACATAGTTTTCGATGACCGCAAAAGTTAGTTTACGGTTTTTGTCTATTTTGTCGGCCGTGGTTATGTGCTCTATATTTGCACTCGTCGAGTCTTTCGGGTCAAAGCCGGCTATTTTGTCGTACAGAAGCGCCACATCCTCAACGCTTCTACCAAAAGAGCCTATCTGGTCAAGGCTGGAGCCGTAAGCGACAAGACCGTATCTGCTCACTCTGCCGTATGTCGGCTTCATACCGACGCATCCGCAAAGAGCTGCAGGCTGTCTGATGCTGCCTCCCGTGTCACTTCCAAGCGCTACGATAGCCGAGCCGTTCGCAACCGCGGCGGCCGAGCCGCCAGAAGAGCCGCCTGGAACCCTAAGTTTATTGTGAGGATTTAGAGTTCTGCCGTACACGCTGCTCTCGGTCGTACTACCCATCGCAAACTCGTCCATATTTGAGCGGCCAAACAACGAGCAACCGTTTTGAAGCAACTTTTCTATTGCGGTAGCGTTATAAGGCGACACATACCCTTTTAGAATATTGCTAGCACAGGTAATCTCCCATCCCTTCACGTTTATGTTGTCCTTGACAAGCACCGGTACACCCTCGCCAGCCTCTTCAAAACCGACATAAGCGTTTATCTCTTTTGTCTCTTCTATTTTTTTCTTTAGGTCTTGTTTTAGCCCTTTTAGGTCTTCTCCGCCTAGTTTTAGAGCGTCTTTAAAGCTTATCATTTCTCTTTTTCCTTATTTGCTTTCGGATGTTTTTTTACAAATACGATACCCGCACCTAGCACGGCAAGCACAAATCCCACCGCAGCGACTATCACCCAAAACGGAACCACCTCACCGAGATTCAAGAGAGAGCCTTTTCGCATCTAGGGCATAGGGCATCTTCAGTCTCTG
Source organism: Campylobacteraceae bacterium (assembly GCA_022758985.1). Classification (GTDB taxonomy): domain Bacteria; phylum Campylobacterota; class Campylobacteria; order Campylobacterales; family UBA6016; genus UBA6016. Next base: position 5,289 of record JAEMQC010000076.1, on the reverse strand, counting down.
CTGCATATCTCCAGCATCTTGGGCATTTATGTTTTGCCGATTTCATTACGCTAAACTCTTTTCCTTCGACGTCAAAAGTAGCAAGCACCTCTCCTTCTTCTTTTTCGCAAAGAGCGCTCACAAGGAAGAAATCTTCCATATCTTTTTCGCTACTTAGCCCCTCAAAGCCTTTTGGCAGACCGAGAGCCAGCTCAAGCGTACTTTTTACGCTTCCCTCTTTTTTGAACTTCTCTACCGCTTCGAAGAAACCGTCCCTAATTTCAAGCAGCTTTGCTGCATCCATATCTGATTTTACACTCGGTAGTTCTTTTGAAACAAGTCCAAATACGCTTGTTTGTCCCTCTCTTAAAAACTCCGGCATATATTCGACGACCTCGTCCGCCGTATATGTGAGTATCGGCGCCACGAGAGTCAGAAGCGACCTTAGTATCAAAGCCATAGTAGTCTGCGAAGCGCGTCTACTCTCGGAGTTTTTTGCATCGCAGTAAAGTCTGTCTTTGCAAACGTCCATATATATGTTTGAAAGCTTGCTTACGACAAACGCATTTAGCCTAACCATAGCTCTTGCATATTCATAGGAGTCAAACTCTTTTTGCACCTCTTCAAATACGGCTTTTGCCTCGGAGAGTATCCATCTATCAAGCTCGCCAAGCGTATCGATAGGAGCCAGCTCTTCAAGATCGCTGATGTTTGCTAGTAAAAACCTAAACGAATTTCTTAGTTTTCTATATTGCTCAGAAATCTGCTTTAGTATCTCTGTCGATACTTTTACGTCGTCGGTAAAATCGCTCATCGCAACCCACAGCCTCATTATCTCGCTGCCGTACTCTTTTAGTATCGCCTCCGGCGCCACGACGTTACCGAGCGATTTGCTCATTTTTCGCCCGGATGCGTCAACCGTAAAGCCGTGCGTAATCACGCTTTTGAATGGCGCTTGCTTGTTGATGGCGCATGAGAGGAGCAGCGAGCTCTGAAACCAACCTCTATGCTGGTCGGAACCTTCTAGATATACATCTGCCGGATATTCGCCGGCATCATATTCGCCGCTTTTTAGCACGGAAAAGAACGTCGAGCCGCTATCAAACCATACATCCAGAATATCCGTTACTTTTTCAAAGTGCTCCGCCTCGCTCTTCATGCTATAAGGCAAAAAGTCTACTACAGGCCTAGAGTACCAAGCGTCAGCGCCCTCTTCATCGAATATCTCGGCAGCAAGAGAGAGCGCTCTCTCATCAAGTAGTACCTCGCCCGTTCTCTTATCCCTTAGGAAAGCTATCGGCACACCCCAATCTCTCTGTCTTGAAATACACCAGTCCGGACGATTTTCTATCATGCTTTTTAGACGGTTTTTGCCGGCTTTTGGGTAGAAGTTTATTTTTTCTATTTCGCCTAGAGCTATCTCTCTTAGCGTCCTGTTATCGTTTGCCAGTTTCTCGTCCATTGCTATAAACCACTGCTTTGTCGCTCTGTATATTACGGGCTTGTGTGTTCTCCAGCAGTGCGGGTAGGAGTGGACAAACTTCGACACTTTCAGAGCCGCAGAGCCTAGCATCTCAACTATCATATCGTTGGCTTTGAATATATGCATGCCGACAAATTCTTGCGGATTTGGGATAAGTCCCAGTTTTACGATAGTCTCATCATATTTACCCTCTTCGTCAACCGGCATTATCACATCAAGATTATATTTGAGTCCGACACGGTAGTCATCCTCGCCGTGCCCAGGCGCAGTATGCACGCATCCAGTGCCATCCTCTACCATGACGTGTGCGCCAAGCACTATCGTAGACGCCCTGCCGTTTAACGGATTTATTGCATTTAGTTTTTCAAGCGTTTTTGACGGGAATGTTTTTTTGACATCGCCCGAGAATAGCCCGTTTGCCTTGCATTTTTCAACTAAAGAAGCGGCTACGATATAGCCGTCAGTCGTCAGCGCATACTCCTCATCCGGATTTAGCGATATACCGACATTTGCCGGAAGCGTCCAAGGGGTTGTCGTCCATATCACAATCGCAGCTTTTGTCTCACCTATTGCCGCCAGAGCCTCAGCGCTAAGGTCGAAGGCTACAAATATAGAGTAGTCCTCTTTGTCTTTGTACTCTACCTCAGCCTCTGCAAGAGCGGTTTTTGCCGCCCAGCTCCAATACACTGGCTTGCTTCTCTCGACAAGCAACCCCGCTTTGGCTACCTCGCAAAGAGCCTTATATATATTGGCTTCAAATTTAAAATCCATAGTCACATACGGCTTTTCCCAGTCCGCCTGAACACCCATTTTCTCAAACTCACCCATCTGGATGCCGACAAACTTTCTGGCGTGCTCGCGGCAAAGCTCTCTTATCTCCTCTTTTTTAAGGAGCTCTTTTTTCTCTTTGCCGAGCGCTTTTTCTATCTCTTGTTCTATCGGAAGGCCGTGACAGTCCCACCCCGGAGTAAAACGCACAGAAGCGCCTTTAAAGAAATTGTGTTTTACGATAATGTCTTTTAACGTTTTGTTTAGGGCGTGACCGATATGCAGATGTCCGTTTGCGTATGGAGGACCGTCATGCAGAGTAAAATCGGCTTTTTTGCCTCTTTTTAGGCTATCGAATATGCCGTTTTTTCTCCATCTCTCATATCTTTGCGGTTCGTTTTGCGGCAGATTTGCCCTCATAGGAAACTGCGTAGCGGGTAAAAGAAGGGTGTCTTTATAATCCATAATTTCTCCGAAGTGGTTACAAAAAGGGTTTTTGTAATCTTACAAAACCCTAGGTAAAAAAGCGTTAAAAGGGTTTATGGGTACAATCAAGAAAAGATAAGAAATCTAGCAAGAGGATTTAGATGAAAAACACCGTTTTGATAGTCGGGGAAAAATTCAGGTATTCTGACGATTTTTTGAGCTATCTAAAGAGAAGAATACATGAAAAACTGACCAAAATCGACGCTTTTTTGTTTATAAAAGATAATGACCCAGATATTCTAGTGGAGTTTGAAAACTATATATCCAAGTCGTCTAATATCATAATCGCCGCATCCAAAAACAATTTCGCCCTTATAGGCAAGATGTTATCCACACATATGAGCGATACCCTTGTGCCGCGCGGTAATATGCTAATACCTTCAAAGTGCAAGACCTATATAGACGGCAGCTATACCGTAACGATAGGCGGCAAACCTATCAACGTGATCCGCATAGAAACCGACGAAGATGTTCCACAAATACTTATAGAAGAGTGCGTAAAACTAAAAAAAGCCTTTATACTCGGCGAAAACGAAGAGAGCGTAAGGGTTTTGCTCTCGCCCGTTGCGCAAGCCAGCGACATAGGCATAAGTATATTCGAAAATAGTGGCGGCTATACGGAGATAGTGTCCGAGGAGAAAAAATACGGTAAGCTAGAAAACTTTACGGGCAGAATCAGCAAGCTTTTCGGGCAAAAAGCCATAGTAGCAGATTCTCTGGAAGAGTACATAATAGACACGTTAAGAGAAAACGGCGAAAAAATAGCCGTTGCAGAGAGCTGCTCCGGCGGACTGCTTAGCTACAAATTCGTACATATTCCAGGCGCCAGCGACGTATTTATAGGCTCTCTCACCACATACGCCAACGAAGCAAAAACAAGCTGGCTAGGCGTAGAAAACTCCATTATAGAAGAATACGGAGCGGTCAGCGAACAGACGATTGCCGAAATGCTAGACGGCGTACTAAAAATATCGGGAGCCGATTATGCGGCGGCGATTAGCGGCGTAGCCGGGCCGGGAGGCGGTAGCGACGAGAAGCCGATAGGGTGTGTATACATAGGAGCAAAGCATAGAAGCGGCGTCCAAAAAATAGAGAAAAAAAATTTCAAAGGTGATAGGAGCCTTATACAATCGAGCGCTGCAGCATATTCACTAAAAATAATTTGCGAAATTTTGAAAGATTTTTCAAAAATGTCTTGACAAGACAAAATTTTTCGTATATAATTCCGGCTCCTTTTGAGTGAAACGCTCAAAAAGAACAAGACCCGTTAGCTCAGTTGGTAGAGCATATCCCTTTTAAGGATAGGGCCGTTGGTTCGAGTCCAACACGGGTCACCACCAAAAAATCTAAGGCACCCTATCGTCTAGAGGCCTAGGACACCGCCCTTTCACGGCGGTGACAGGGGTTCAAATCACCTTAGGGTGACCATTTTTTTTAATCACAATTTTTTTCGGTCGTTTAGCTCAGTTGGTAGAGCGCCACCCTTACAAGGTGGATGTCATTGGTTCGAGTCCAGTAACGACCACCATCATTTCTTCATTTAGTGGTCCGGTAGTTCAGTTGGTTAGAATGCCGCCCTGTCACGGCGGAGGTCGCGGGTTCGAGTCCCGTCCGGACCGCCACTAAATCATAGGGTTTCCCCTATTTCTAAAATCCTCCATTTTTACCACTGTAAGACAAACTGTAAGACAAATCATTTTTATTATCTTCAGCTTTACTATATATATCTATAGTTGGATCAACCTGCACCGCACTACCCTTAATCCACTTTGCATAGTGTTGTATCAGCATTCTAAGATTAGCATGCCCCAAAACATCCGCAATCTCTTGCGGTGTAAACTTGCCGCTTTTTAATGCCTCAACTGCAAAAGTGTGTCTTGTGTTTTTAAGGTCTCGGTATTCGATACCACACTTCCTTAGAAGGCCATACCATTTGGTGTTATTTTTCTTCTGACCGCGTAGCTCCTGAATATCGCCATAGCGCTGGCCATCCGGTTTACAAAATAAAAAGAGGCTTTTTTTGACTTTGCATATTGCATCTGCGCCTCGATATAAGGCAGTGCACCAGCAAATAAAGGAATAATCCTATGCCTATACCTTGTTTTTAAAGTCTTTTTATCAGCCGCCTGCCTCAACTCGCCTTTGGTAATAACCCTACATATATGAATTGTTTTTGCCACAAAATCAATATCCTGCGGCATCAAAGCTATAATCTCTTCCGGACTCATTCCGGTGTTAAAGGCAATACCCAAATAGTTGCGAAGTTCTCCATTTGCACTTTTTAGTAGCATAGCGACTTCGTCTTGATTAAACGGTCTGGTGGCTTCTTCATCTGGAGTCATATCAAACTTGAGTTTCAAGTCACGGCATGGATTTGTGGTAATCAAATCAGCATCGGCAGCTAATTGTAAAATACCGGATAGCATATTGAAGTAACTACGCAATGTATCGCCTGCATATCCTTTTTGCTCAAGGCTTAGCATGTATTTTTTGATGTCGAACTTTTTGATAGTTAGGATATCTCTGTTTTTGCCAAAGTACTCAAGAGCTGTGCCGGCTCTATTTTTGCTTTT
>JAEMQC010000116.1 GCA_022758985.1 Campylobacteraceae bacterium | reverse complement strand
AAAAAATTGGAACACTTTGTGCTTTAATCCTGAAAAATTCAACTAAAGGTTTGAAGATGGGCTTTCGAATCAACACAAACGTAGCCGCAATGAATGCGCACAATTACGGGGTCATAAACAATAGAGAACTTGATAGTGCGCTAGCAAAATTATCAAGCGGTCTTAGAATCAATACTGCCGCAGACGATGCCTCCGGTATGTCTATTGCTGATAGCTTGAAATCGCAAGCAAGCGCTCTAGGGCAAGCCGTTAGAAATGCAAACGACGCCATCGGTATTATCCAAACCGCCGATAAGGCGATGGATGAGCAGATAAAAATTCTAGATACTATCAAAGTAAAAGCCACACAAGCGGCGCAAGACGGTCAAAGCGCACTTTCTCGTCAGGCACTACAAAACGATATCGTAAGGCTGCTTGAAGAGCTTGACAATATTGCGACAACCACATCTTTTAACGGCATGAGTCTTCTATCTGGCGCTTTTACAAATAAAGAGTTTCAAATCGGCGCATACTCAAATCAAACAGTCAGAGCATCGATAGGCGCAACAAGCTCAGATAAAATAGGCTCAGTTAGATATGAAACTACAAAAACTATAAGTGCAGCTGGTATAGCAGCTTTAGTATTCTCAAATCCTGACGGCACAAAAACAACACTACAGGGTGTTACTATTTCAACTACCGCTGGCACAGGACTTGGCGTTTTGGCGGAGGCAATCAATAAAGCTTCCGATTCAACTGGAGTAAGAGCTAGCTATAGAGTTGTTACAACAGGCTCTGCTGCAGTACAAGCAGGTAATATTAGAAATCTTATAATCAACAACATAACGATTGGCGATATTTTGGATATCAAACCGAGCGACTCGAACGGCAATATGGTAAACGCCATCAATGCTGTTACTCATCAAACAGGCGTATATGCAAGCGTTGACATTATGGGAAGGCTAAATCTTACATCTACGGACGGAAGAGGTATTGACGTAAAAATAGGCAGCGCCGGCGGTGCGTATAGCGGACCTGGCATCACAGGATTAAAAATGTCCGGCGCAGCCACTGCAGCGCTAAACAATAGTAATTTTGGCCGGCTAACACTCGTTACACTAAGCTCAAAAGATATCATAGTAAGCGACGCAACAAACTATCTAAACGCCAATTTAAACTCTGCAGGCTCGAATACCACTATAAACCTAAGAGATGTTAGGGGCAACTTCCTAGCATCACAAGGGTTAGCAGCCGGCGCATATGCCAACGAAGCAGAATCGGGTGCGGCATCATCATACCTTGGCTCCGGTGTTACCACAAGAACCGGCGCTATGATGGTTATGGATATAGCTGAATCGGCAATGAAGCTTCTTGATAAAATTAGAGCAGATATGGGTTCCGTTCAGCAGCAGCTCGTAGTTACAATAAACAACATATCTGTTACAAAAGTATCAGTAACGGCCGCAGAGTCACAAATCAGAGATGTTGACTTTGCAGAAGAGTCGGCGAACTTCTCAAAAAGAAACATTCTGGCGCAGTCCGGCTCGTTTGCAATGGCGCAGGCAAATACTGTCCAGCAAAACGTGTTGAAATTGCTACAGTAGTGTAATTTCGAAAGTTTTATCAAGAAATTACAATCAAACTTCCTTTTTTAACCTCGCTATTTATACTTTCGGCCCGCAAAAACGGGCCTTTCAAGGTTTACAGATGAACATTCAAACTTATCACAACAATCTAAATGCACTAGCATATCAAAACCCAGTTCTTTTTGCAAGACTCGCCACGCTAAAAGAAAATCAAAAATACAACGTATACTTCTCGCCAAACGATCCAATCGATACAAACATACAAGAGGTCGCTTCAAAAACATATCTATATAAAAAACCGATAGATGATACGGCCAGAGCAATAGAGAAAAACCAAAAGTTTGACAGATATCCGTTTCTTGTTTATTTTGGTTTTGGAAACGGCGTCTTTATAAAAGCGCTACTTGAAAATAAAAATCATGAGAGAATTGTCGTAGTAGAGCCAGAACTTGAAATACTATTTATAGCTTTGCATCTTTTGGATTTTTCGGAGGAGATACGTAAGAATAGACTAACAATATATCTAGCGCAAGACATAGATTTTCACACAATCAGAAGCTACATAGGCAGTAAGCAGGTTGGGCATTATCTTAAGTTGTACGATTTGCATATCACATTGCCATACTACTCCAAATATAATGTCGAAATCGCTAGAACAAACAGACTCTTTACCGACTCTATTCTTCATTTTGTCAAAGCTCACGGTAATGATGCTACGGATTCAATAATAGGAATAGAGCATTTTATTAGAAATATTCCAAAAATGCTAAAAAATCCGCCGTTTCACTATCTGCTGACGCTTAAAAATGCAGAAACGGCCGTCATAGTATCTACCGGACCATCGCTAACAAAACAGCTTCCGCTGCTAAAAGAGATGCAAGACAGCGTGCTCATCATTTGTGTCGATGCGAGTATGCCAATACTTGAAAAATGGGGCATAAAACCAGATATAGTAACCTCCATGGAAAGAGTAACCGCTACAGCCAAGTTTTTTGAAGAGACGTCAAAAGAGTTCCAAAAAGATATAGTTTTCGTCTCATCCGCATTGCAGCACAAAGCTATATATAAAAATATAAAAGCTGGGCAGCTTGTAATTGCTATGAGGCCGTTTGGCTATATGGAGTTTTTCAATTTCCATGCTTATGGCTACTGTGGTATCGGCCTAAGTGCAGCCAATATGGCATTTGAAATCGCATATCTAATGGGATGCAAAAACTTAGTGTTCATAGGCCAAGATCTCGCATATGCAAATGACGGCAAAAGCCACGCTGCAAACCACGTATATGGCGAAGATGAGGTAAAATCAAAAGAGAGCGATAGCTATATCACTGCTTACGGCGGCAAAGGCACCGTCAAAACAACGGAGATATGGAGACTCTTTTTAGGCTATTTTATTAACTACATAGCAGACACCAAAGATAGCATGACAAGCTATAACTGCACAGAGGGTGGAGCCAGAATAGAGGGAACTATAGAAATTCCATTTAAGGATGCTATGGCGACACTGGTAGACAAAAATTTTAAAAAAAAGAGAATTGTACTGCCAAAGGTAGAAGATAAAATCATCAAAAAGAATATGCTATACGCTCACAAAAAAATAGATGAGTTTTTAAAGTATGCACAAGATTCAAAAAGCAAAGTTGAGAAGCTTTTTTTAGAGGTAGCAAAGCAGTGCGACGAATTAGAAGAGCTAAATAGGCAAAACAAACTTGATACAATAGATTTTAACTCAATCAAAAAAACTCTCAAAAAAATCGACAAAATAAAAGCGATGATGCGTACAAAAAAATTCCACCAACTTTTTTGGGATACGATTCAGTCGTTTATACTCTCACAAGAACTTGAACTTGCCGTTATTGCAGTAAAACCGGCAAAAACCCAGATGGAACTAAACGCCAAGCTTATTAGTTTTCTTTTTGCACACAAATCTTGGCTTTTTATGCTTGCGGGTGGAATGGATTCGGTTATTACGGTCATTTCAAGATCAAAAAAAGAAGTAGACAAAGAGGTTGCTAAAATAAGAGAAAGAGGCTAGGTCTCTTTCTCTTATTTACTACCGAAGCGCTCTTGCAACATTTTCAAAGAAACGCTAGAGATTGCCTATTGTAGCAATCTCAAGACGTTTTGCTGAACGGCGTTCGCTTGACTCATGGCATATGAACCAGATTGTGATAGAATATTTCTTTTTGAGAAGTTTGCCGACTCTTCTGCAAAGTCAACATCTCTAATTTGTGACTCAGCAGCCGCAACGTTAACTTGAGTTACGGAAATATTGTTGATTGTTGAAACAAGTTGGTTTTGGGTAGAACCAAGACCCGCTCTAATTTTATCCAGAAGCTTCATTGCAGATTCTGCAATATCCATAACCATCATAGCGCCGGTTCTGGTTGTAACACCAGCCCCAAGATATGTACCAGCAGCGCCAGACTCTGCTGTATTTGCATATGCGCCTGCAGCTCTACCAGCAGACGCTTTCCAGTTGCCGGCAACCTCCCTTAGGTTTGTTGTATAGGCTACACTACCTGCTGAACCAATTGCGCTAGCTAGCTCAGTATAGCCAGATGCGCTTACAACGATATCTCTTGAAGAAAGACTTGTAAGAGTTAACCTACCAAATGTTGTCTGATTTGCTTTGCCAACATTTGCGCCACTTAGGCCAGAAGCAACTATACCTCTTCCGTCAACAGAGGTAAGGCTAAGCCTACCTTGATTATCAACGCTCGCAGTGACGCCCGTTTTAGCTGTTACCGCATTGATAGCATTTACTAGTCTACCGTCAGCATCAGCTTGCTTTATACCAGCAATATCACCGATTGTGGTACCATTAATTACAAGGTTTGAAACACTTGAGTTAGCTGCAATTGCAGCAGAACCGGTTGTACTAACAACTGCTCTCGCTGTTACGCCAGTAACGTCAGAGAATCTATTGATAGCTTCAGCTACAGCTCCAAGACCTGTACCTGCTGTATTTGAAACAACAACAGAGTTGATTGTAGTTTTTGTACCGTCTGCGTTTGTGAAAGTTATGCTAGACGCAGTACCGGAAGCTGATAGAGTTGCCGACGTCTCAGTTCTAACAGAACCTATTTTTGCAGATGTAGTATCGCCGATTGTTACATTAACAGTCTCTCTTGAGTAAGCGCCGATTTGGAATTGTTTGTTAACAAATGAACCGGATAGAAGACTCATACCGTTGAACGAAGTGGTGTTTGCAATATTGTCAAGCTCTTCCATTAGTTTAACAATGTCGTTTTGAATAGCTTGTCTTGATTGCGTACTTTGACCGTCTGCAGCAGCCTGTGTAGCTTTAGTTTTGATTGTATCCAGTATTTTTATTTGCTCATCCATCGCTTTGTCGGCAGTTTGAACAATACCGATAGCGTCATTTGCATTCTTAATAGCTTGACCTAGTGAGTTAGCTTGAGATTTCAAGCTGTCCGCAATAACCATGCCCGATGCGTCATCCGCAGCAGTATTGATTCTTAGACCAGAAGAAAGTCTAGCAAGAGAGGTATCAAGCTCTCTATTGTTTAGAAGTGCATTCGAATGCGCATTCATCGCAGCGATGTTAGTGTTAATTCTAAAACCCATCGTAAATCCTTTTGTGTTTAATTTCGGCATCCTTGCCTTACAAAAACAATATCGTAAATTTTCTAAAACAATTTAATTTTTTTTCAGTAGAATTTTCGCCTCTTTAAAAGAGCCCTATAAATTAAGGTATATATTTGAAAAATCTAATAATAGTCGAATCGCCGGCAAAAGCAAAAACTCTAAAAGGTTTTTTGGGCAAGGATTATGCGGTAGTGGCCAGCAAAGGACACATACGAGACTTGCCTAAAAATAGTTTTGGCATCAAGATAGAAGGTAGTAGCTTTACCCCTGAATATTCGGTTACCGACGACCATAAGGCGATTGCAACAGAGCTAAAAAAGCTCGCAAAAGAGGCTGATACCATCTATCTCGCAACGGACGAAGATAGAGAAGGTGAAGCTATAGCCTACCATATAGCAAAGATAATCGACAAAGATGAAACTACTCTTCCTAGAATCGTTTTTCACGAAATAACCAAAAACGCTATATTAAAAGCGCTAGAGCACCCAAGATCTCTAAATATGGATATGGTAAACGCACAACAAGCTAGAAGGCTGCTAGACAGGATAGTCGGGTATAAATTATCTCCTCTCATAGCATCCAAGATACAAAAGGGGCTTAGCGCCGGGAGGGTTCAGTCGGCGTCCCTAAAAATCGTAGTTGATAGAGAGCGCGAAATAAGGGCTTTTATTCCAAAAGAGTACTACGACATCAAAGCGCTATTTAACAAAAATATAGAAACGACGCTAGCTGAAGCGTTCGGTGAAAAAATAGATAAACTAAGCGTAAAAACAAAAAAAGAGGCCGACAAGATATTGGCTGCGGCGAACGCAGAAGAGTTTGTCGTCACAAAAATAGAGAAAAAAAAGAAACTCTCCGCCTCCCCTGCCCCATTTATGACCTCCACTCTTCAACAGGCTGCATCGTCACAGCTTGGCTTTTCGCCTAAAAAGACGATGATGGTGGCGCAAAGACTATATGAAGGCGTGGAGACGCACAAGGGCACTAGCGGCGTCATCACATACATGAGAACGGACAGCCTCAACATAGCAAAAGAGGCGCAGGAGGCGGCAAGGGAGCTAATAGGCAAGCTATATGGAGACAACTATCTGCCAAAATCGCCGAAAGTCTATAAAACAAAATCACAAGGCGCACAGGAGGCGCACGAGGCGATAAGACCTACGATGATAGAGCTAACGCCAAACGACGCCAAAAGGTACCTAAAAGCAGACGAACTAAAACTCTATACGCTGATATACAATAGATTTATGGCCTCCCAGATGAAAGACGCAGAGTTTGAGAGCCAAAACATATTTATAGCCTCAAAAAGTCTAGTATTCAAGGCTAGCGGCTCAAAACTAGTTTTTGACGGCTTTTATAAAGCGCTCGGTAGCGACGACAAAGATAAACTGCTGCCCGATGTCAAAGAAAACGAGAGTTTAAATCTCCAAAAGATAACGGCCGAACAAAAATTTACCGAACCGCCTTCAAGATATTCCGAGGCTGGACTCGTCAAACAACTAGAGTCTCTAGGGATAGGCAGGCCTAGTACATATGCGCCTACTATCTCTACACTTGAAGATAGAGGCTACATAAAAATAGAAAACAAACAGATTGTCCCAGAGGAGGTTGCCTTCAAGGTTATAGAGGTTTTAGAAAAACACTTCGAAGAGATAGTCGATAGTGGTTTTACCGCCAAAATGGAAGAGGAGCTTGACAAAATAGAAGAAGAGAAAAAAGATTGGCAAAAATTGCTATTCGAGTTTTATGAAAGCTTTATCAAAAAGATAGAGAGCGGCAAAAAAACGATAGAGAGTCAAAAAATAGCAATTCCGATAGACGAAGATTGCCCACAGTGCGGCAAACCTCTGGTTAAACGAAAAGGGCGCTTTGGGGAGTTTATCTCATGCTCCGCATATCCAAAGTGCAAATACACCAGAAATATAAAAAAAGAGGGTGAAGAAGAAAAGCCTCGCTCCGTCGAGACGGATATAGATTGTGATAAGTGCGGTGCAAAAATGGTTGTAAAATCATCTCGCAGAGGCGATTTTTTAGCATGCTCTGCATATCCAACGTGTAAAAATACAAAATCGCTCAAAGAACCAAGAGCGCTAGCAGCACCTTGCCCACTCTGCGGAGGGAAAGTTCTTGAGCGAAACTCAAAGAGGGGCTCTTTCTTTGGATGCGAAAACTATCCTAAATGCACGTTTACCTCTAGATATGAACCAAGCGAAGTAAAATGCGAGGCGTGTGGGGGTCTGACCGTACATAAAAAGCTAAAAACGAAAGAGTATTACGAGTGTATAAACACAGAGTGCAAACACAAAACAGAACCAAAGGCTAAGTCATCAAAATAGGTATTTTATCCGATACGCACAGAAAAGCAGGCAGGGCTAAAAAAATCATAGAACTACTAAAACTATCCGGATGCGAACACCTAATACACGCCGGAGATATAGTAGAAGAAGCCGTACTAAGAGAGTTGCAAAAAAGCGGTCTGGCATTTACGGCGGTGTTTGGAAACAACGATAAACATCTAAGGGGAGTGCAAGATGAGTTTGGACTTGTATATGAACCGGCTTATTTTGAGCTTGGCGGACTAAGATTCAAGCTTATGCATATACCGATGTATTTAAATCCGGATGCCGACGTAGTCATATTCGGGCATACGCACAAGAAATATATAAACTTCACCGGCAAAACTCTATTTTTGAACCCTGGCGAAGCGTGTGCGAGAAATAAAGATTTATCGGAGTGTCTAACGCTTGAGATTACCGATAAAAAATTTATCGTTACTTACTATTATAGAAAAATAAAAACAGATGTGTGGAATACGCATGAAACGGAATTTGAGAGATGAGCAGACAAATACTTCTATGTGCAATATCAAACGTCCAAAGCGGCAACTGCGCAGAGGATTGCGCATTTTGTGCGCAAAGCGCCAGATATAAAACAGGTATAGAGACTTTTAAATTCAAAGAACCAGCAATGGTAATCGAAGAAGCTAAAAAAGCGAGAGCGGCAGGAGCAATAGGCTTTTGTCTGGTCACTAGCGGTCTTGGGCTTGATAGCAAAAAAACAGAGTATCTATCGTCGCTTGCGGCTAAAATTAAAAAAGAGGTAGGTGGGCTGTTCCTCATCGCATCGGCCGGGATTGCCGACAAAGACGCTTTAAGCGCCCTTAAAAGCGCAGGAATCGATAGCTACAACCACAACCTTGAGACGTCAAAAGAGTTTTATCCGAGCATCTGCACCACACACTCATGGGATAAAAGATATACGACTTGTGAAAATGCAAAAAGTGCAGGACTTATGCTTTGTGCCGGCGGAATATTCGGACTTGGAGAGAGCAGCGAGGATAGAAAATCGCTACTTGCGTCGCTAAAATCACTCAGTCCGATGAGCGCTCCGCTAAACTTCTACCATCCAAATCCGGCTCTTCCTATAAAAGAAAATACTCTAACGGTAGATGATGCGTTAAATATCATAAGAGAGGCCAAAAAAGAGCTTGAAGATACGGTAATTATGGTAGCCGGAGGTAGAGAGTATGTGTTTAAAGAAAGACAGATAGAGATATTTGATGCAGGATGTAATGCTATTATCGTAGGAGATTATTTGACCACTTGCGGGCAAGAGCCGACAAGCGATTATGAACTGCTTAAAAAAGCAGGGGTAACGCCGCTAACGGAGTGTCCATTTCATTAAACGGTACGCTTTGAAGAAGCAAAGCCCCTTCAAGCTATGCTAGGCGCTATGCCACTGAAGCTAGCCGCATAAAGCGACAGAAAATTTATATGACTCCGTCTTGGCTACACATTAAACCTAAAGTGCATAATATCGCCGTCTTGCACAACGTACTCTTTGCCCTCTAGCCTCATTTTTCCTTTCTCTTTCGCCCCTTGCTCTCCGCCGTTGGCGACGAAGTCGTCATACGCTATCACTTCGGCGCGGATAAATCCCTTTTCAAAGTCGTTGTGGATGACGCTGGCGGCTTTAGGGGCTTTCCACCCTTTTTCGATAGTCCAAGCTCTCACCTCTTTGACCCCTGCGGTAAAGTAGCTAATTAGGCCCAGCTTATGAAAACCTTTTCTGATGATTTGGTCAAGTCCGGACTCTTCGACGCCAAGACCTTCTAGCATCTCAAGCCTCTCTTCATCAGACAGCCCAACAAGCTCCTCTTCAATTTTTGCACATATTTTGATAACGTCGGCGCCCTTCTGCTCGGCAAATTTTAGTAGCGCTTCATAGTGAGCATTCGTCCCAGCCAGAGCGTCCTCATCGACATTTGCGGCATACATTATCTCTTTTGATGTAATTAGCCTAAGTTCGCGGTTTAGCTCCAAAAACGCTTCGTCATCCCTACCTTCAAACTCTCTAGCCATACCCCCGTTGTTTAGGTGAGTCAGAAGTTTTGTGGCCACCTCCAGCATGGCTGCGGCGCTTTTGTCTGTTTTTGCCTGTTTTTGTAGCCTCTCTACTCTCTTCTCAAGAGTTTGAATATCGGCTAAGAGTAGTTCTGTTTCGATTATTTCTATATCTCTCAAAGGATCAACGCTATTTTCTACGTGGGTTATATTGCCATCTTCAAAACATCTGACCACGTGAAGCACAACACCTACATCTTTGATGTGCCCCAAAAATTGATTCCCAAGACCCTCTCCCTTGCTAGCACCCTTTACAAGTCCTGCAATGTCAACAAAATCAACGGTAGAGTGCTGTACTCTCTCCGGTTTTACTATAGAAGCTAGTACGTCAAGTCTCTTATCTGGTACTGGGACTATCGCCTTATTAGGCTCTATCGTACAAAACGGATAGTTTGCCGCTTCCGCATTTTGCGCTTTTGTAAGTGCGTTAAAAGTTGTTGATTTTCCTACGTTCGGTAGACCTACCAGCCCTACACCAAGTCCCATTATTTACCTTCACATTTTTTTATAAACTCTACAATTGTTCGCACAGGAGCACCACTTGCCCCGTGCGGATTGTAGTCCCAAGCCTTTTCTACATAAGCTGGACCGGCGATATCTAGATGCGCCCATTTTTGTTTGTTCTCATCATATATGAACTCATCCAGAAACATCGCCGCAGTAATCGCCCCACCGTATCTAGAGCTTGAACAGTTTGATATATCCGCAACCTCACTTTTAATAAGCTTTCTAAGATGCTTATTAAAAGGCAGAGGCGCCATCAAATCGCCGGCATCTTCGGCCGCAGATAGAATCATTTTTTTGAGTTTTTCGTTGTGTCCGAATACTCCGCTCGTATATTCGCCTAGCGCAACCACGCACGCACCGGTAAGGGTGGCCATATCTATAATATAATCAAACTGTTGTCCAGCTTTTTTGAAGTAATCCTGTATATAGCAAAGCACATCGGCAAGTACCAGACGACCCTCTGCGTCGGTATTTCTTATCTCGATAGTTTTTTTGTTTTTAGCCCTTAATATATCATCCGGCTTATACGCATTGCCGCCTATCATATTTTCGCATAGACCAAGTACGCCATGGACTTCTACGTTTAGGTTTAGCTTTGATATCGACTTCATAATGCCTATAACGGCACAAGCGCCTGCTTTATCGGCCTTCATTGTTACCATATAATCCGACGGCTTTAGACTAAGACCACCGCTATCGTAAGTAAGCCCTTTGCCAATTAGCGCTATTTTTTTGGTCGGCTGCTTACCGCCTTTTGGTTTGTAGCTCATATGCACGAGTCTTGGAGGATGAGCCGAAGCTCTCGCGACAGAGAGAAAAGCGCCCATCTCTTCGCTTTTCAAGAACTTTTCGTCATATACCTTACATTCAAAACCGCCATCCTTGGCGATTTTTTCGGCAATAGACGCCACTTGCATCGGAGTAGCGTCATCCGGTGCGGAGTTGACTATATCCCTTACGAAATTGACGTTTTCGGCCACAAGAGACGCAGCTTCCAGCGCCTCATTGATGCTTTTTTCAGAAACTCCAGATTTTCTTCCAAGGAGGGAGGCTATGTGGATACTTTTTAGCTGGCTCTCTTTTTTTTCGCTTTTATACCAGTCGAATGAGTATGAACCAAGTATCGCCCCCTCTGCAAAAGCTCTGCAAAATAGCTCTACATCGGAATAGCCCTCTATTTTTGCGCTTTTAAAATTGAAGTTTTTTAGCGCCGAGCAAGCTTTTGCCGCAGCGACTTTAATCTCTTCTGCCTCAAACTCTTTTAGTTTTAGATAGAGTTTTTTTGATGAGCTAACATAAAACGTATCCGTAGCATCTTTGAAAAATCCGGACTCCTCGAGAGTCTCCAGATCGTTTTCGCCTACCAGTTTTTTTATAGAAGGCTTCTTCTCTAAAAAGACTATTTGGACGTCTGCCTTTATGGAGTTTATATCTTTATTTCTGAACAATATTTTCATTTGTCTCTACCCTCCGGGTTTTTGGTTTTGAAGCTTTGTTTAAATAATAATAAAAAGTACCGAGTATCACGGCAAGAAGCACAAAAGCAAAATACCAGTGTGATTTTATATACTTGATTGCGTTCAAAATAGGCTCGCCTAAAAAATAAGTCAAAACTATAGTTATAGCTGCCCAAATTAATGCGCTGATTAGGTTTATAAAGGCGAATTTCTTCTTGTCGTACCTAGTCGTTCCTATAGCCATCGGTATAATCGTCCGAAGACCGTACAGATAGCGCTGGATAAATATAATAGGCCAACCGTATTTTCTCAAAAGCAGGTGGGCTAAGGCTACCTTTCTTCTTTGGCTTCTAAAATATTCCAAAGTGTATTTTTTGTTATATCTTCCTACATAAAACCAAAACTGGTCCCCAAGAAAGCCTCCGACGCCAGCAACAAAAATCGCCAAAAATAGATTCATATGCCCAGTATGCGACAAAAGACCGGCCATGACGAGTCCAATCTCGCCTTCCATCATGCTCCATACAAACAAAATAGGATAGCCGTACTCCGTAATCAGCCTTATTAGCGCCTCTTCCATAATCCTCCGATAAAAATTAAACTGTCAAAATCGAATAAACTTCTGTTAAGCTCTCTAGCTTTTGGCGCCCCGGTAAAAAACTTAGCTCCACGACAAAACAAGCTTCCACGCAATGCCCGCCGGCTTTATTAATAAGGTTTGCCGCAGCAACGGCCGTTCCGCCAGTAGCTATAAGATCGTCCACAAGAAGCACTCTTGCCCCATCTTGCCCCCTAAAAGCGTCTAGATGTATCTGCACTTCGTCGACGCCGTATTCCAGGCTATATTTTTCGCTCACAACGGTACTAGGCAGCTTGCCCGGCTTTCTGATAGGAACAAATCCGAGTCCGAGAGAGGCTGCAAGCGCAGAGCCGAATATAAATCCTCTGCTTTCAATGCCTGCTATATAGTCCAAGTTGTAGCTCTTGTATCTCTCGTTTAGATGCGACATAAGCGTACCGTACGCCTCTTTGTTGTTCAAAAGAGTCGTTATATCCTTGAAGATTATCCCCGGTTTTGGAAAATCAGGAATATCCCTTATGGATGAGTAGATGATATTTTTTTGCGACTCGTTAAGTTCTTGCATAAACCGCCTTTTTATTGTTTTTTATATCAGGGCTTCTATTTTGTTTTCGAGCTCTTTAATCCTGCTTTTTAGCCTGTCGTTTTCGATTCTAAACTGGCTATTTCTGCTCTTGATTGCCTTGACGTCGTTTCTAAGTTTTCCAAGCTCTTCGTTTAGTATATCGATATCGCCGAGACTCCTTTGGAGTTGTATCTGATATTTTCTAATAAGATTTTCGGCCTCTTCGAGCGTAGTCCTGGTAGCGCTAGTAGAGCTTTTTTCTTTTTCGGAGAGGTTTTTGTAGTAATACATCTTAAACGCCAAAAACCCGATAAGCAGTAAATTTGCGCTCAAAAGTAGCCAATCAAACATTACCTTTCAACTCTTATCAAAATTTTGCGATTCGCTCGGCATGTCTACCGCCCTCAAAAGAGGAAGCAAACCAAGCCTCTATAATAGACTCGACGACGCCAAAACCTATAGCGCGCTCACCCATACAAAGCACGTTTGCGTCATTATGAGCCCTTGCCGCAGCCGCAGTATACGCATCGTGGCAAAGAGCAGCTCTAATACCAAAATGCCTATTTGCTGCCATGCTCATTCCTATACCGCTTCCGCATATAAGTACGCCTTTTGAACCTTCATTCGCCAAAACAGCCTCGCATAGCTTGTTTGCATAATCTGGATAATCCACCCTATCCTCTTCGCATCCCAGATCTACAACCTCTATACCTCTTTTTATGAGAAGCTCTTTCGTAAAACGTCTAAGATTCTTACCCGCATGATCGCTAGCTATAAAATACTTCACTTTTATCCCTTTGAAAGCTGTTACTTTTGGCTCATTTTAGCCAAAATGGTTTTAAGCCTACTGCGTAACGTTTTCATTCTGTGCACCCGTAGCATTCTCATCCTGTGTGTCCGTAGCATTCAAATCAAAATCAGAAAGCGCACCCGGAATAAAAAACTCTCTTTTAACATTCGGTCTATATTGCAACAGGGCAGCATTATATTTCGCAAACACAGGAGCCGATATGACACCGCCCGTCATTTTGCCAGGGAGCGGCTTATTGTCGTCATTTCCGAACCATACAAGCGTCTGCACGGACGGCGTAAATCCGCAAAACCACGCATCCCTATAATCATTCGTCGTCCCTGTCTTTCCGGCAACTTCCGTACCAGGGGTAGCCGCCCTAGTACCCGTACCTCTCGTTACGACATCTCTCATCATATCGATAACGGGAAATACCTTTGACGGGTCTGCGATAGGCTCTTTTTTAGATTCAAACATCACCGTCTGGCCGTTTCTTGTTTTTACGCTTTTAACAAGCCTTTGCGAAACCTTTGTACCGTAATTTGAAAGAATCGTATATATCTCACTAAACTCAAAAGGCGAAATCGTATAGCTTCCAAGAGCCACGGACAAATCCCCCTGAACATCTTTAAAACCGAATCTAATAAGCTCTTTTTTTACTCTATCCATTCCAAGCCTCTCGACAAGGTCGATAGTTGCAAGGTTTTTTGAGTGCACCAGCGCCTCTCTCATGGTAATAGGACCGTCGTATTTCAAATCATAGTTTTGCGGATTCCAAGTGCGCCCCCCAAACGTATAGCTTTTTGGCGTATCGGAAAGCATACTATCGGGCGTAAAACTGCCGCTCTCTATCCCGACCAAATATATAAAAGGCTTAAAGCTAGAACCGGCCTGTCTTTTTGCCTGAATAACTCTATTAAACGGGCTTTTATAAAAATCTACGCCGCCTGAAAGCGCAAGCACGTCGCCAGTAGCCTGCTCTACGGATATAAGGGCTCCGTTAAAGTTTGCCATATTTGTTTTTGCGCCATAAGATTTCACCACTTCGTCATATTGAGCCTTCAAAGCGGCATCAGCCGCCTCTTGGAGCGGCAAATCGATAGTCAAATCGACTCTATAGCCGCCATTTTTTATGTCCGGATATTGAGCAGCAAGCATGCGCATCGCCGCATCTACGGCATAAGGAGCCTTATTATAGTTGATAGGCTCATTATATACCTTCGGATGCTCCGCAATACCTTTTTGGTGCGTATCGTCATCTATCCAGCCAAGATATCTCATACGATTAATAACAGTATTTGCTCTCTGGTTTGCACCCTCGAAATTTTTAACAGGATCATATGTACTAGGAGCTTTAGGAAGGCCGACAAGTATCGCCGCCTCTTTTAGCGTCAATTCGTTTAGGTTTTTTCTAAAATACCCCCATGCGGCTGTCTTGACGCCGTAATATCCATGCCCGAAATATATCTGGTTTAGGTATCTTTCAAGTATCTGTTGTTTTGTAAGTTTCTCTTCGATTTTAGAAGCGATCAGAGCCTCTTTTATCTTTCTGGTTATAGTTTTTTCAGAAGACAAAAGCGTAGTTTTGACAAGCTGTTGCGTCAACGTGCTAGCGCCTTCGACCGCTTTACCGGCGATAATATCCTTGACAATAGCTCTTAGTATCGCCTCGAAGCTAATCCCCTTATGTTCGAAAAACGCCGTATCCTCGGTAGCAATCAGCGCTTCTATCAAAATATTTGGCATCTCTTCATACGACGCATACACCCTGTTTTCCGTATCAAAAACGTTCGCAATGAGCTTGCCGTTTGTATCAAACACTTGCGTTGTAAGCGGCGGGTTGTAGTTTATAAGCTTGTCTAGGTCGTAACTAAAAGAGCGATAAAAGTATATAAGTAAAAAGGTCAGCAGAGTGGTAATCAGCACCGCTGTGGCCGTAACATATCTCATCATTTTCTAAATTCCCTACCGTTAAAATCTGCTTCTATTAATCTTTTCGTATAAGAGGACTTCGGATTTAAAAAAAGCTCTTTTGAGCGCCCGCTCTCTATACTTTTGCCCTCTCGTATGACCATGATTTTATCGCAAAGCTCCCTTGCCAGATAAAGCTCATGCGTCACAAATATAAGATAAAAACTCTTCTTTTTCTGCAAATCCCTGATAAGCCTAACTATATCGTGCTTCGTATCGACATCGAGAGCCGTCGTCGGTTCATCCATCAAGAGAAGTTTTGGATTTTGGCTAAGAGATAACGCTATTATAACCCTCTGCAGCTGTCCTCCGCTGAGTTCTGACGGAAACCTATTCATAAGCTCTGCGTCAAGACCCATCTCAGACATCAGCTCCACGGCAAGCTCTTTTGAGACGCCCCAAAACTGTCTTTTTATCTTACTCATAGGAGAGAGAGCCGTAAAAGGATTTTGAGGCACAAATGCTATATCTTTGCCTCTTTTAAGCGAATTAACGCCGTCAAAAACCATCTCGCATTCAAGCTCTTTTGGCAAAATTCCCATAATAGCCTTTAGGGTTAGTGACTTACCGCTTCCGCTCTCCCCTACTATCGCAAGTGAACTCTCGACGTCGAAGGCTATATTTACAAGCTCTTTTTCACTAGCTTTTACGCATATTTTTTCAAATCTTAGCAAACGGCTTCCTTTATTATCCTAAGGGCTTTTGCAAATCTCTTTTTATCTTCGCCTAGTCTGGCTATGAGTCTAATGGACGCCACCTTGACGGTCGGAGGCCTAATAAAACCCGTCAATATACCGTTTTTTAGTAGTTTTTCGTGAATTTTTTTGGCCTCTTTTGTCTCTATCATTATTATTGGTGTAGAAAACTTTTTACCGAAAGCCTCTTCGCACATCAAAAGCCTCTCATCTATTTTTTTTCTTAGACTTTTAGAGTTTTTGGTTATTTTTTTTATTCGCTCGTTTGCAAGCGCCGCATCAAACGGTGAGAGCGCCGTCGAATAGATAATGGGCTTTGCGCGGTTAACAAGAAAAGATATTATCTCTTTTTTTGCAAGCACATACGCCCCATAACTCCCTATCGCTTTTGAGAGCGTACCCATTTTTATATGGTTTTGCTTCGGGGAAATACCGTAATAGTCGTAGATCCCGCCCAGTTTATCACCGATGACGCCGTATCCGTGCGCTTCGTCTATTACTAAATATGCGCCGTATCTATCGGCGAGCTTGAGAATTTCCAGAGGCACTATATCGCCTATCATCGAATAAACCGACTCTACAAACACAAACACTCTGTCCGCTTTTGCGTTTTTGAGCCTCTCTTCCAAATCTTGTGCGTCACTATGTGCAAATAGTTGATGTTTTGCTTTTGAGAGCTCAAGGGCGGCTATTCCGCTAGCATGATACTCTTCGTCCATAAGTATTAGGTCGTTATGCCCCGGCAATGTCGACACAAGAGCGGTATTTGCCAAAAAACCGCTGCCCACAATTACTGCATCTTCAAAGCCGTGGAGTTTTTTTAGGCTGTTTTCTAGTTTTTTATGAGCAGATTGGTAGCCGTATACCAGCTGTGACGCAGACGGGGCAAAAAAGCCCTCCTTAACTGTGGCTTCGTAAGCCTTGTCGAACGTAGCCTTATCTTTTTTGAATCCCAGATAATCGTTTGAGGCGAAGTCTACGGCATTTTTTGGCAAAAATCTTTTGCTTCGTAGTCTCCCTTTTTTTGATAAAGCGTCAAGCGACTTTTGAAATTCGTTCATTATAAAAATGGCAGCAACTTTTCTATAGTAAGCCCCATAGCACAAGACTCCAAGCCTCGCTGACTCACGATATACTCTTTGCAAAACCCCTCGACCATACAGCCGCCCGCCTTGCCGTCCCACTCGTTTGAGGCTAGGTAGGACTCAAGCGCAGCTTTGTCAAACTCTTTGAAAAAATATTCGGTGATTGATAGATCTATAAAAGTAAGCGTATTTGAGGCGTAAGCGGTGCATGTTACTATGCCGACCGATTTTCCGCTCTGCTTTGAGAGTATATCTCTTGCGTCATCCACATCTTTTGGCTTTCTAAGAATTTCACCGGCGGCGGTTACGACCGTGTCGGCGCACAAAATAGGAGTATCCGTGCCGTACTCTTTTTTTGCCCATTCAAATTTGCCCATAGTGGCCTTGTATACAAATTCTCTGGGTGTTTTCGCCTCTATACTCTCTTCGTCAAAACCGCAAGGCCTCTGCGCAAATTCTACGCCGGCCTCGCAGAGTATCTTGGCTCTTGTCTTGGACGAAGATACAAGATATAGCACTTCTTAGTAACCCCTAAGAACGATGCCGAGCATAATCTCGATAAGACCCAAAAAAATATTTGTAGGTATGAGCCATTTGGCAAGAGGGGCAAGCGTCTTTCTCGTAGTCTCCAAGTCACCCGATAAAAAGAGTTTTTTGGCTTTCGTAAACTTGAAATATATTACGCCGTAAACGACAGCCATCACCATCCAGATTTGCGACTTGATATGAACGACCATATAGAGCGTAGGGACGGCCTTGAAACCTATGCCAAGCATCATTATGATACCGGTTATACCTATAAATACGATAGCCGTGGAGACCATCAGGAAAAATCTATTGAGGGTAGCGATAGTGAGTTCGACTCTTTTTTGTCCATCCTCTATGACGCTAAGAGCCGGATGCATGGCAAATCTGATAGCAACCATACCGCCAATCCACGTGACGGCAAAAAGCACATGGATAAAAACTATAACTCTTGCATACTCGGCAAAAAAAGCGCTCATCTTAGCCTCCTAATTTTGATCTTATAAACTCTAAAGCCGCGGCTTTTAGCTCATCTTTTTTGCTTACGTCTTTTGCGCTTCCCGATGCAAAATCAGCTCTTCCGCCGCCTTTTCCGTCCGCAGCCGCAAGGGCGGACCTTAGCCACTCACCCGCATTGAGATCTACCCCTTTTGTACCGCATACGGCAGAGATTTTATCCTCGCCAACTTCTAGTAGCATTACCGCCGCTTTTTCATACTTGTTTTTTAGCTCGTCAACAAGCGCTTTAGCATCCACGCCATCCACAAAGTCGCATACTACTTTTGCGCCGCCGATATCGAGTGCCTCAAGCTCTTTTTTGCCGCTGCTTTGCGCTTTGGCAAGTTTTTCTTTTAGCTCTTTTATTTCGGCTCTAAGTCTCGCAACACCGGCTTTTAGGTCTTTGTTTTTAAGTTCGCCCTCAAGCTCGTTTACGGTAGCCCTGAAGCTTTTTGCATACTCGATGGCGGCTAGACCCACAACGGCCTCGATACGTCTAACTCCGGCGCTTACGCCGCTCTCTTTTACTATATAAAAGCTTCCTATCTCGCCCGTTGAGCATGTATGCGTACCGCCGCAAAGCTCAACCGATGCGTCGCCAAAGCTAACCACTCGCACCTTGTCGCCGTATTTTTCGCCAAATAGCGCCATTGCGCCGCTGTTTTTGGCCTCTTCTATACCCATTATCTCGGTTTTGCCGCTGATATTTCTGGCAATCAGAGCATTCACTTTTGCCTCAACTTCGGCTATCTGCTCGGCCGTCATAGCCTTTGGAGCCGTAAAGTCAAATCTAAGTCTCTTATCGTCTACGTCGCTTCCCGCCTGCGTTACCGTATTTCCTAATACCTCTCTAAGAACGGCATGAAGAAGATGGGTGGCCGAGTGGTGTTTTGCCGTCTCACTTCTAGCGTTTGAAACGACCGCTTTTACGGTATCGCCGACTGAGATTTTGCTTGTTGCGTTTATTTTTGAGAGATTGAGCTCAAAAAATTTTCTTGTATCAAGGACAGTTGCTTTGCCTGCCAGCTCGCCCGTATCTCCCGCTTGACCGCCGCTTGCCGCATAAAAAGGTGTGTTGTCTAGCATAACCCAGCCCTCGCCAGTAAGCTCTGAAGCCGCTTTAAAATCGGCGTCAAGAAGCGCTAGTACTTTTGCGTCGGCTTCAAGCTTCTCATATCCTATAAACTCATTTTTGCCAAATTTCTCTAGTAGTTCCTTGAAATCGCCCTCATTTGCGACGTCTCCGCTACCTTTCCAAGCAGCTTTTGCCCTTTCTCTTTGCTCTTTCATCTTCGCATCAAAACCGTCACTATCAAGCGCAACGCCTCGCTCTCGTAGCATATCTTCGGTGAGGTCAAGCGGGAAGCCAAACGTGTCATATAGCTTAAACGCCGTCTCGCCGCTAAATATTTTTGGACTTTGACTCATCTCTTTTTCAAACAGCTCCATGCCGGCAAAGAGAGTAGAGAAAAACCGCTCCTCTTCTGCCTTAATGCTCTCTTTTACATACTCTGCTTTCTCGGACAAGTACGGATAGCCGCAACCCATTAGAGATACGAGAGCGTCATAGAGCGCATACAAAAACGGCTCTTTAAGCCCTAGCTTGTAGCCGTGTCTTACCGCTCGTCTTAGAATTCTTCGCAGAACATATCCCCTGCCCTCTTTGTCAAATGTCACACCTTGCGCAACAAGGAAGCTAACCGCTCTTAAGTGGTCGGCTATTACACGATAACTTGCGCCCGATGCATATTCGTATTTTTTGCCAACTTTTGCCTCAATCGCATCTATTAGCGGCATAAAAAGAGAGCTGTCATAGTTTGAAAATTTGCCCTCTTTGATGGCTGTGATACGCTCTAGCCCCATCCCCGTATCGATTGAAGGCTTCGGCAAAGGCGTCATAGAGCCATCTTCAAACCTCTCATACTGCATAAATACAAGGTTCCAAATCTCCAAAAATCTATCGCCCTCGCCACCGAAGTAATCTTCTGGAGAGTTGAAATGCTCTGCGCCTTGGTCAAAGTGGATTTCAGAGCACGGTCCGCAAGGCCCCGTGTCGCCCATCTGCCAGAAGTTGTCCTTGTCGCCCATCTTGACTATACGCTCTTTTGGTACGTACTTCTCCCATATTTTGCCCGCTTCATCGTCGCTCTCGTGGATAGATATCCAAAGTTTGTCTTTTGGCAAGCTCATCTCTTCAGTGATAAATTCCCACGCATATTTGATAGCATCCTCTTTGAAATAATCGCCAAAAGAGAAGTTACCGAGCATCTCAAAAAATGTGTGGTGCCTAGCCGTAAAGCCGACGTTTTCAAGGTCGTTATGCTTGCCGCCCGCCCGGATACACGTCTGGCTGCTTGCGGCTCTTGGAGGATTTGGCGCCGGCACTTCGCCTGTGAATATACTCTTAAACTGCACCATTCCAGCATTCGTAAAAAGCAAGCTCGCATCGTCTGGCACAAGCGGCGAACTATCTACGACGGTGTGCCCCTTTGACGCAAAATAATCTAAAAATGATTTTCTAATATCCATATGTCACAATCTCTTATTTTAAAATAGCTTCTCGGGAGGTCTTGTATGAAATGAACGATTCTGCAACGCAAGGGTAAAAATCTTCGATTTTTGGGACCCTGCGTGAAGCCTTAGCGAATGAATATAAGACCTCAAAGAGAAGCATAATGCGCTAAAATGTACAAATTGTACCCAAACTAGAGTGAAATTTCGGTGCCGATACCATCCACAGTAAACAGCTCAAGAAGTATCGAGTGCTCCACTCTGCCATCTATGATGTGTGCTTTTTCCACGCCGCCACCTACAGCTTTGAGGCACGCCTCGACTTTTGGAATCATACCACCCGCTATCGTGCCGTCTTTTATCAGCGCATCTATCTGGTTTTTATCTAGGCTTGTAAGCAGATGTTTATCTTTGTCAAGCACACCCGCCGTGTCGGTCATAAATATCACTTTTTTGGCTTTCACTGCAACGGCTACGGCTGAGGCTAGCGTATCGGCATTGATGTTGTAGCCCGGATGTCCGAGCGTTTCGCCCTCGGCGATAGAGGCTATGACGGGCACAAACTTCTCATCCAGCACTTTTTCGACGATAGACGGGTCAACCTCGGTCACCTCACCGGTTAGTCCCATCCCCTCAGCTAGTGGCTTTGCCTTAAAAAACGAGGAGCTTTTGCCGTTAAGACCGATAGCTTTTGCCCCATGTCCGCAAAGAAGCGATACTATTTCGTTGTTGATAGCGCCCCAAAGCACCATCTCCACTATCTCCATCGTAGCTTCATCGGTCACCCGCACACCGTCTATGAATTTTGGCTCAATATGTAGCTTTTGAAGCATTTTGTTGATCTCTTTGCCGCCGCCGTGAACGATGATAGGTTTGATGCCCACAAGGGTTAGCAGCAATATGTCCCTTGCAAAAGAGGTTTTTAGCTCATCAGATATTTGTGCGGCGCCGCCGTATTTGATAACCATAGTCTGCCCGCTAAACTCCTTGATGTAAGGGAGGGCGTTTAACAGCGTCTTTGCGGTCTCTACTTTTTTTTGCATAGCTAATCCATCTCTAAAATTTTCTATAATTTTTACAAAAGCTACCTTTAGCTCAAAACATCAGCATACAAACATATATGCCACTTTTTTGCCATTTAAAAATGTTATATTATTGTGATAAAATTACAGGGTGACTTTTTTGTAACTCAAAAAGTTAATGGAGAGATAGATGTCAAGACCAACTGTCACTAATGTGGAAAAATATTTTCCGGATGGGGAGTTTATCGTATCAAAGACCGACACAAAAGGCAAAATCACATACGGAAACGCTCTTTTTATTGAGATGAGCGGATACAGCGAAGAGGAGCTTTTGGGCGCTCCTCACAATATATTAAGACATCCCGATATGCCAAAGGCAGTTTTTAAGCTACTGTGGGATTATATACAAAGAGGTGATGAGATATTTGCATTTGTAAAAAATCTCTCAAAAGATGGAAGTTATTACTGGGTAAAAGCGCATGTTACCCCATCGTTTGACAATAACGACAAAATTATAGGTTACCACTCTGTCAGAAGAAGACCAAAAAAAGAGGCTATCTCTCTCATAGCCCCAATCTATCAAAAAATGCTAGATATTGAAAAACAGAGCGGTATGGAGGCCTCGGCAAACTATCTATTCTCTATCTTAAAAGACAAAGGGGTTGGTTATGACGAATTTATCTTCTCTCTCTAAAGTCAAGTACTTAAACATATTTATGATTTGCGCCCTTTTGCTTAGCATATCCGTAGAGTGGCTGACAATGGGGTTTCACCT